>PBMJ01000011.1 GCA_002722525.1 Acidimicrobiaceae bacterium
AAAGAAGTCCGTGAGTATTTTGCTGGACTGATGACAGATGATGTCCGCGAGGGCCTACGAGGCGCACACGAAACTTCACCAATTCGACGACAGTTATTTCGCCAAATGGGTAAAGATGGCATGCTGGGCGTCGGCTGGCCGAAAGAATACGGTGGACAAGGACGCACGCCCACAGACCAGTTCATTTTTTACGATGAATCTGTCCGAGCAAATGCTCCAATGCCATTTGTCACCCTAAATACGGTCGGACCGACACTTATGGAAATGGGAAGCCAAGAGCACAAGGACTTCTTTCTTCCGAAAATTCTTTCCGGTGAAATTACATTCGCTATTGGATATAGCGAAGCAGGAGCCGGAACAGACCTTCTGTCTTTAAGTACCCGAGCTGAACGCGACGGTGATGAATGGGTGATAAATGGCCAAAAGATGTGGACCAGCGGCGCTAATGAAGCCGATTATGTCTGGTTAGCGTGTAGAACGAACCCTGAAGCCAAGAAGCATAAAGGGATTTCAATCATTATTGTCCCAACGGAAACGCAAGGCTTTAGCTATACCCCAATCGTCACCGTAGGTAATGCCACTACAACAGCTACCTACTATGACGAAGTCAGAGTGCCGTTCACAAATCTAGTTGGTGATCTTGATGGAGGGTGGGGGCTTATAGCAAGCCAATTGAACCACGAACGAGTTGGGCTAGCTGCTGTTAGTGTCCTTTCATTCCGACTTTTTGATGATGTTCTCAGATGGGCCTCAACAACAGAAACCGGCAACGGACAATTCGTTATAGACATTCCATGGGTGCAGATGGACCTAGCAAAATGCAGGGCAAAGCTCGACGCGCTTAATCTGATGAACTGGAGAATGACAACAGCCGTTGAAGCAGGCCAACTGCAGCCCTATCACGCTTCTACAGCGAAGGTGTATGGAACTGAAAGCGTAGCCGACGTATATCATTTGCTTCTCGGAGTTGTAGGAGCAGCTGGACATGTACGCGGTGGTTCACCAGGGGTGATTCTTCGAGGAGAACTTGAAGCCGCCGGCCGATCAGCGCAGATAAATACTTTCGGCGGCGGAGTAAATGAAATACAACGAGAAATCATAGCTTGGATGGGGCTAGGAATGAGCAGAGGGAAACGCTAGCCCATGAACTTCGACCTCACCGAAGAGCAGCAAGCGTTATCAGAACTCAGCAAACAAATCTTTGAAGGATCATCGCCAGTTGATCGTGTAGAAGAAATCGAAACAACAGAGGATCGTTTTGACCGACCGCTATGGGAAGAACTCGCAAGCGCCAACCTTCTCGGAGTAGCTATACCAGAAGAGTATGGCGGTCTCGGATTTGGAATTTTCGAACTCGCTCTCATCCTTGAACAACAAGGGCGAACAGTCGCCCCAGTTCCTCTCCTTTCAACACTTGTAATGGGAGCGCTGCCTATCGTTGAATACGGAACAGATGAACAGCAGTCAAGATTGCTACCAGCCATTTCATCAGGCAAATGCATAGTCACCGGAGCTTTTCAGGAATGGGGCGCCAATAACCCATTGAACACCTCAACGGAGGCCCAATACAGCCAAGGAAAATGGACACTGAGTGGAACAAAACCTGCCGTGCCAGCTGCGCATATTGCCGACTACATTCTCATACCAGCAAAAACAGGGCCAGAAGATTCCTGCTTGTTTCTCGTCGAAAGAGAAGCTGACGGCCTAAAGATCACTCCCAACATTACTACGAACAGGGAACTTCAAGCTCAGATAGATTGCGACACTGTTCCGGCTGAACCACTTGGAGATCCTACGCAAGGAAATCTTTCAATCATTTGGATGTTAGAAAGAATTAATGTTGCGACATCAGCTGTAGCAGTTGGCTGCTGCGCCAAGGCCACCGAAATGGCGGCAGAATACACCAGCGAACGTGAGCAATTTGGAAGGCCATTATCTCACAACCAAGCAGTAACGCAGAGGGCGGCAGACTGTTACATAGGAACAGATGCTATGCGGCTTGTGCTTTGGCAAGCAGCGTGGCGGCTGGATGCAGGTTATCCAGCCTCAGAAGAAGTACGAATAGCGAAATGGTGGGCCTCAGAAGTTGGACAGAAAGTAGTCCATGATGTGCAGCATCTCCATGGAGGTATGGGAGCGGATGTCGATTACCCTGTGCACCGGTATTTTCTATGGGTGAAACAACTCGAAAATTTTCTAGGGGGAGGATCCTCACAACTGGCTGAACTAGGTTCGCTTATAACGACAAAGGCGAAAGCAAACACGTTTACATATTGAAAAGAGGACTATGAGCTCACAGCACTCATATTTGCCAGCTAGCACGCTCGAGCAAACTGCTAGCTACAATCACGCCCGATATGGGCACACCCTGAAGATTTTCGCAGACGTAGCATCACAGTCCAAGCACGATCAGCAGACATGCTGCGCAGAATGGAATGTCCAAGATGTCCTTGAACATGCGACCATGGTAATGACGATGGTGGATCAGGTAGATGCTGATGAACCAAATTTTTCAACAGAGTCTGACCCTATAACTCTCGCCGCCCATTATGCGCAAGGGATAGAAGACCGATGGAATGAAGAGAGTCTTAAAAAAATTGTCAAAACACCGTTCGGCGAGATGTCGGTAGATGATTTTCTCGGGATTATTTTTATCGACACGATAACGCATGTTTGGGATATTGCTGATGCGTCAGCAATTGATCATTGCATCCCGCAAGCGATGGCTGAGGAAGCATACGATGTGATGAAACCAAGAGAGGCAGGGTTACGCGGGCCAGGACGGTTCGACCCTGCTATCGACATTGAAACGGATGATTCCGTCGAACGGTTCATAGCCTTCACCGGAAGATCTTCAGTTCGCAACGTTTAAGCTGAAAAGGCGAGTTCCAAGCCCGATCTAGGCCAATCCAGAGCAAGTAGCGACCCAGAACCCGATTCAGTGACGTATGCTATATTCTCTCCACCTCGGCTGAAAGCAACATTAGTTGTTAACGGCCCATCGATCGATACGTACTCATGGGATTCATCAGGCCTGACGACAAGAAGGCCATCAGGTAACGCGGCCACAACGACACAGCCGTCTTTCTCAACGGCGAGCGAGTCGAGCGAGCCAAGAGTATTAGCTATACAGCGACCTCTTCTGCTTTTGAGAACTCCAGGCTCCTCGAGATCATACGCCCATAATCTTCCAGTCGTAGTCTGAGCAACGTACAGCGTCTCCCCATCAGGAGAAAGCCCACATCCATTCGGGTGATCAATATTATCTATCCACCGCTGAATAGACGATCCGTCAGGCTGGGCGTAATAGACAGCTCCCTTATCTATATCCCTTGGACGCTGTTTTCCAAGATCAGTGAACCAAAAACCACCAGCTTCGTCGAAAACGATATCATTCGGACCGCACAAATGATCTCCCTCGAACTCATGATAAACCTGAGTAATCTCTCCGGTAGTAAGATCAACACGATCTACAGAACCAGACACGTAATTTGGAGGCTGATTTGCTCCTGTTGAACGATCAAGCGGAAATCGCATACCCTTATGTTCGGTCCAAATAAACCCACCATTATTACAAACGTACATGCAACCATCTGGTCCAACGGCTGCGCCATTCGGCCCTGCGGAACCTGGATCCTCCCATTCAGCAATAGTCTCTTTCACCCCTTGCGGTGTGACGCGTGAAAGACGCGGTCCAGATATTTCTACAAGCACAATACTGCCGTCGTCCATGACAACAGGGCCTTCAGGAAAATCAAGACCAGTCGCTACCACAGTTACATTCTTTTCCATACCAAACATTACACGAGACCTATGCGGAGGGCATCCAGATCCGATTAGAATCTTCACATGTTTATTTCCATTGATCCAGAAACAAAAACTGCTTCAATCCAAGAACCTGAAGTCCTAACCGCATTCCATATTGAAAGCCCAGAACTTAACGAAGATGTTGTCGCTTCTATCATCGGAAATGGTGCAGAGGCAGCTGAAGACGCACATGTGTTGGTGAATTTTGAATGGATCACCCGAAATGTTGAAGGGAAAGTCTCCAGCAATTGGAAAAAAGACTTTTCAGAAATGGTGCAATATGCAACGAGTAAAGGATGGGTCAATGAATCCGAGACACATTTAAAGGCGCATTTTAAAATTGACTAACTCAATCTTAAAATATGTTCCCATTAGGCGGGGGAAAGTATGGGAATAGAAACAACTGATCTATGGAAACTAGTTCTCGAACGAGCTGAACTCACCCCCGAGTCGAAAATGCTTGTTGATGAACAAGAACGAAGGTTAACTTTTCTCGAATATAAGATCGCATCTCAGCAAATGGCAGCCGGCCTTTACGAGCTGGGAGTCAAAGAAGGCGATGTAGTGACTTGGGAACTCCCCACATGGATAGAAACTGTTGTCTTATCTGCAGCTCTCAGCCGCTTAGGAGCAATCCAAAATCCGATCATTGCGATCTACCGAGAACGAGAGGTCGGATTTTGCGTAAAACAAGCAAATGCCTCATTTCTGATAACTCCCAAAGAGTATCGAGGGTTTAATTTCGAAGAGATGGGATCGAACATCGCCGCATCAACTGATCAGTTGACATCTCTTGCTGTAGAACCCAATGATTTTCCGTCTGCCGACCCAGCCATACTTCCCACATATTTGGAAGGGAAAGAAAATGCATTGCGGTGGCTGTGCTACACGTCGGGAACTACGTCAGACCCAAAAGGTGCAAAGCACACCGACGCATCTGTTGCTGCGATAGGGAAAAGCATGGGGGAGAGGTTAGACGTCCAGTTCGGAGATAGGCCAGCGCTAGTTTTCCCATTTCCTCATATCGGAGGCTTGACTTGGCTGTTTACGGCATTGCAAACCGGAGCAACATTAATATGCGATGCCGCATTTGACCCCGTGAAAACAACAGAGCTTCTATCACGAGAAGATTGCACACATCCCGGCGCAGGGACACCATTCCATATGGCGTACCTCAACGCACAACGAGCAAATCCTTCAAAAAAACTATTCCCAAATGTAAAAAACTTCCCTGGGGGAGGCGCACCTAAACCCGTAACCCTTCATACAGAAGTCAAAGCGGAACTAGGGGGAAGCGGTATTGTCTCCGGATGGGGGCTAACGGAAGCACCAATACTTTCTATGGGGGCAGATACAGACCCTGATGACAAACTTGCAACGTCAGAAGGTAGAGCCATGCCCGGAGTAGACCTTATTACTGTCAAAGCAGATGGATCACTTGCCAAATCAGGAGAAGAAGGAGAATTGCGTGCAAAAGCGCCCCAACTGATGCTCGGTTATCTAGACGCATCCCTCGATAAAGAAGCCTTTGATGAAAACGGTTATTTTCGAACCGGTGATCTAGGGATTATTGACGAGGACGGATATGTCGTAATCTCTGGAAGGTTAAAAGACGTCATCATACGACACGGTGAAAATATCTCGGCTAAAGAAGTTGAAGATCTTCTCTTCGGTCACCCACAGATTGTAGATGTAGCAGTTATTGGCCTACCAGATACGGTTACCGGTGAGCGGGCGTGCGCTGTAGTATCTACCACCGAAGACCACAGCCCTATTACTTTGAGTGAGCTTCGTACTTACTTGGAAAATGCCGGTCTTAGGAAAAACGCCATCCCTGAGCAATTAATGATAATTGACTCAATCCCTAGGAACCCTTCAGGAAAAGTAACCAAAAACGTCCTCCAGGAACAGTTCAAGACAGTACCTTTTGAACGCTAATTAAGAATTCTTGACGCCACGAACCAAGTCGGTTAGCCAAGAAGGGTCGATGCCTTGAGGAATAGATAAAGCAACCCGATCAGCGGTTTGTCCAAACCTTTCGGCAAGCTCCTCACCAACTTCATATGGTGTCCCGACAACCGATAGAGCCTGCAAGTGTTCTTGGGTAAAAAGATCTCCCAATTTCCCCCATTCTCCCTTTTTGGTCATTTGCCGAAGCTGCGGTTGAAGGTCACCCCATCCGTGGGTTTCAAGAACGGGTCTATAGGCTGGCGTTGATCCATAGAATCCGAGCATCCCACGGACGATAGATTCGGCTCGCCCTCTGCTTTCCTCAGTACCATCATGAACTCCGACGATAGCTCCAACAGTGAGCGTGAAACTAGAAGGGTCTTTCCCTCGAGAGTTCAATCCGGTCATCATATTCGGAATCGTGTGCTTGATAAGGTGCTCGTGTGAGGTGAAGGGGTGAACGAGGAGCCCATCCGCGCATGCGCCCGCTAGCTGTGTCATCTTCGGTCCTAAAGCAGCAAGCCAGACCGGCGGCGGACCGCATTGAAGAGGTTCCGGAGTCAGCATCGGAGATGAGAGGGTATGTCGCGTCCATTCTCCTTCAAAGTTAAGAGCTGTTTCATGCTGCCACGAGTCAAAAATAGCTTTAGTTGCTTCTACGATTTCTCGCATTTGACGAAGCGGACTTTCCCAGATAGAACCATACCGATTTTCAATATGGGGTCGAATCTGAGAGCCCAGCCCTAAAGCAAACCGACCACCGGTCAATCGTTGTAAATCCCAAGCTTGATAAGCGAGATGCATGGGGCTTCGAGGAATTGCGACGGCAATGTTCGTATAAACCATTCCATTGGTAACAGTTCCAGCGCGAACCAGTGGGAAGAAGACGTCGCCTTTTCCTTCATAGGTAAATAATCCATCAGCACCCGAAGCGTCCAAATCTTTCGCAGTTTCCGCATTGGTTTCTAAATTTGCGTTTAATAACACATCAACGGCAATCATTGAGCAAACACTATCGCCGGACAGGGGAGAGAACACATTTGTTATAAATTTTCACCAACCTGACTCGGTAAGACTTCTTGGATATTTACGAAGTCGTTACCTTTACCAGTTTCGAAGTCTCTTTCTTCTATCGGCCGCATGAGGATATCGATAGCAGTCCACAAGGTTTTTGAATTTGGATAAAACAGAATTGGGATGGTACCAAAGCAAGCAGCAAACCAAAAAATCCATCTTCCTGTGGGAATATCCGGATAGGTAGCATAGAAAAAAATAGCAAGCCCTGTGACAAGTAGAAGGAAAGAAACAATCGTATTAATCCCAACGGCGCCTATCCAATGCCCTTCAATACGTTCAAAATGAAGCTTACAGCAAGGACAATTCCTTTCCATATAGACCCATTTCTTAAACAATTTTCGTTGCCCACACAACGGGCAAGCCTTCGTTGACCCTCGCCATAGGAGCTTAAATAGATCCCTTCCCTTGGTGGGGTCCTCATTATCTCTTCTATTGTCCATTAGTTTATAGAGTATAAAAGCTGCTTTCATTAACGACGGTTTTTACATTTCGACTGCTAGAGCCTAACTTGTTCCTAGTAAGTCTGAACCAGATGGGAGCCCTCATGCTTGCAGCAGTCCTTCGCAATACCGGCGATCAAGATCTCGATGTAACTGACACAATCGAGGTGAATGACCCAGGTCCTGACGACGTTGTCGTCAAGATTACGCATACTGGTGTATGTCATTCAGATGTGTCAGCTATGAATGGAACAATCCCAACCGAATGCCCAGCAGTGCTTGGACATGAGGGGGCTGGAATTATAGATGCTGTAGGCGAGAACGTAACTGAAGTCGTAGTAGGTGACCACGTGATCGTAGTTTGGTCGCCTCCATGTGGTGGGTGTAGATTCTGCATCGATCATAAGAGCCCAAATTTATGCATAACCGTACAATTTGGTTCAATGATGCTGCCCCATTTCACTGAAGCAAATGTTCCCGTCCATGCAATGGCTGGAGCAGGAACATTCGCCGAGAAAACTCTCCTACCAAAGCAGGCCGTCGTAAAAATCGACCCTGACATTCCGTTAGATATCGCATCACTAATTGGTTGCGGAGTTATGACAGGAGCCGGAGCTGCACTTAATACAGCAAAAATTACACCAGGATCCTCAGTGATCGTCTATGGCGCTGGCGGTGTTGGCGTTGCAGCCATCCAAGGCGCACGGATAGCTGGCGCTGCTGAAATTATTGCAGTGGATCTCAACGACGCAAAACTCGACGATGCCAGAAGATTTGGAGCTACACACGCAGTAAAACCCGAAGATGTCGACGGAGCCAAACTTGAAATAACCGGCGGAGATGGCTTTGATTATGCCCTCGAATGTATCGGTAACCCATTGACAATGCGAGCATCATTTGACGCTGTCCGCAGGGGCGGAACCGCATGCATTGTTGGCGTCGGAAGAATGGAAGAAATGGTTCAATTCAGCGCCTTCGAACTATTTTTCAGCGAGAAAATCCTCGTCGGCTCGTACTATGGAGGAACTGACGTCAGAAGTGACTTCCACAAATTACTCAGATTGTATAAACAGGGAAAATTAGATCTAGAAGGCATGATTACCCGACGGATAACGATAGATGAGATCAATCCAGCACTCGAAGCGGTACGAAACGGCGAAGTAATTCGACAAGTCATCGAGTTCTAACTGAACGACGCTTCAAATTAAGGAAATCAAGTGGAATCAACCGAACGTCTCAGCGCCCCACTCGTTCTGGAGTATCCCTTCACACGGACAACAGGTCCAGTAATCGGAGCTTTTTTAACTGGGCTGCGTGAGAAAATCGTGCTTGGCATTAAACGAGAAGACGGGACCGTGCTCGTCCCACCGACAGAATATGACCCTGAGACATCCGAAACACTAACGGAGATGGTCGAAGTGGCCCAACAGGGTGAAGTAACCACGTGGACATGGGTTCAAGAACCACGCCCTCAGTCACCCTGGAACTCTCCACACGCACTTGCAATGATCAAGCTAGAAGGAGCCGACACTCCAATATTGCATGCAGTTCTCGCTGATGGGCCCGAATCACTAAAAGTTGGAATGAAGGTGCGTATCAAATGGAGAGAAGCTACCGAAGGTCACATAAAAGACATTAAAGGCTTCGTACCTATTGAGGAGACCAATGACTGAAATCAGCGTGCCATCATCGCTCGATGGGGTAGAGCCAGTTCAGTCTGTACGAACTCCAATCCGGATGGAATACACATTTACACCAGGAGTAGCAGCCCAAACATATCTTAGAGAATTTGGTAACAAAAAAATCCTTGGCAATGTTTCACCCGTCGATGGTGCAGTCCTTGTCCCTCCACGAGGGGCTGACCCTAGACATGGTGCACTATGTGACGAGTTCATAGAGATGCCGCACACAGGCCACATCGGGTCATTCTGTGTGACTAACGTACCCATACCAGGCAGAGAGCTTGAGCTCCCCTATATTTCAGCGTGGATATTTCTAGATGGCGCAGATATCGGGTTTCTAAATCTTGTTGCTGAATGCCCACCTCAAGAATGCCGGATCGGGATGAGAGTCGAAGCAGTTTGGAAACCGGATGAAGAGATAGGAATGACAGCCGAAAATATTCTGTATTGGAGGCCTACCGGCGAACCAGATATACCCTTTGAGGCCGCAGGAGTTCGGGGCTGGCATGTCAGAAAACAAGGTAAAAGCAATGCGTAAAGTCGCCGTTGTCGCAGCCGCAAGCCGCCAAGAAGAAAAAATGCTAGATACGGAAGTTGAGTTAATGATTCCGCTCATTACCGAGGTTCGGACGAAAACAGGGCTCGACCAAACCGATATCGGCTTCACCTGCTCAGGAAGTTCAGATTTTCTTGCCGGTCAGGCATTTTCTTTTGTGATGACCTTAGATGCCGTTGGTCCTGTCCCACCAATTGCCGAAAGCCACGTAGAAATGGACGGGGCATGGGCGCTCTATGAAACGTGGGTGAAATTTCAGATGGGTGTCATCGATACCGCACTCGTCTACTCATATGGGAAACCATCACCCGGATCGCTGCAAGACGTCCTATCTACACAACTCGACCCATACTATGTGGCCCCCCTATGGCCAGACGCACACTCAGTAGCAGCATTACAAGCACGACTTCTATTGGAACAAGGGGCCATCACGTCAGACGAACTCGCAGATTGTGCCGTAAGAACAGGGACAGTCGAGAATAGAGAAGAATACTTTTCGCAACCCCTTCTGGCAGACCCTCTTCGAGAAGCAGACTGCCCAACATACGCCGATGGGGGCGTGGCACTGATCCTTGCCTCTGAAGAAAAAGCAAACGAACTCTGTGAGAGGCCAGCATGGATCACCGGAATCGATCATCGTATCGATGCCCACCACTTTGGGGCAAGAGACTTCACTACGGTTCCTTCAGTTCGGCATGCCGCCCAGAATGCAGGCGTACACGATGGCCCCATAGACTCCACTGAACTCCATGCCGCGTATACGACCCATGACCTTCTTCTAAGAAAAGAAATGGGATTGGATATACCTGAAATCCCGCAACGGTCATATCCTATCCAAGCTGACACGCTCATGGCTTCCGGACTTTTACGAATAGCTGAAGCGGCAAGATCTATTTGGGATGGCAGCGCGAATAGAACCCTCGCCCACGCCACGGCTGGGCCAATCCTGCAACAGAATCTAGTTTGCGTTCTCGAAGGAGAACAGGGCTAATGGGCGCCGGAGGAGAAACCGCAGCAGTTATCGGTGTTGGGATGACAAATTTCTCAGCAACTCGAGGAGACGTCTCTATGCCGGGACTTGTGAGAGAAGCAGCATTGAGGGCTTTAGAGGACGCTGGGATGGGATGGGACGATATCGATGCCGTAGTTATGGGGAAAGCCCCAGACTTCTTCGAAGGCGTAATGATGCCAGAAATCTTTTTGGCGGAAGCCTTAGGGGCTGTCGGGAAACCAATATTGCGCGTCCACACAGCCGGATCCGTAGGAGGATCTACAGCTCTCGTCGCCGCATCATTAGTTCATTCAGGAGTTCATAAAAAAGTGCTTACGGTAGCGTGGGAAAAACAAAGTGAATCCAACGCCATGTGGGCATTAAGCCTCAAACAGCCTTTTCAGGTATCTATCAATGCCGGAGCGGGTGGATACTTCTCACCCATTATTCGACAATATATGGAAGAGTCCAATGCCCCAGAACTCATCGGGTGCATGGTCGCATTTAAAGATCGGCAACATGCCCTTTTGAACCCCTATGCTCACCTGCATCAAACAGATTTAACGTTCGATCAAGTTGTGGAATCACCAATGCTTTGGGAACCAATACGTTATTCCGAAACCTGCCCATCCTCTGACGGCGCTGCGGCAATGGTTATCGCACATGAATCTATAGCTGATCAATCACCCAATCCTGCGTGGATACATGCAGGAGCCATGAGAAGCGAAGCGAATAACTTTCCCGGTCGAGACGAAGTCAACCCGCAGGCAAGCCGAGAATGCGCCGCAGACTTATGGGACCAGGCGGGGATAACCAATCCGAGGGAAGAGATCGACGCAGCGGAGCTTTACGTTCCATTTAGCTGGTACGAACCAATGTGGTTAGAGAGTTTAGGATTCTGTGACAGAGGGGACGGCTGGAAAATGGTCGAATCAGGTGCAACCCATATCGACGGCGGTGACCTCCCAGTCAACTGCTCCGGAGGTGTACTATCCTCAAACCCAATCGGAGCCTCGGGAATGATCCGGTTTGCCGAAGCAGCACTACAAGTTCGAGGGATGGCAGGGGACCATCANGTCAANGANGCCNNAAAAGCANTCGGNCATGCNTATGGNGGAGGNGCCCAATATTTCGCCATGTGGGTNGTAGGAGCTGATAAACNCACCAACTAGCTGATGTAGACTAGAAANGTGNCAAANGTAANNCGTCGNTTNAAGTTNACANTTNCANTNGTNCTAATTGGTTTNTTCATGGTAGCTGGAACCATNGCTTCGTGTTCNGGAAGCTCANACGGAGATATCGAAGCTTATTGTGCACTNGTNGANGAGAATTTCGAAATNGGTTTNGCTAACAGNGGCATAGAACAAGACGANNTAGAAGCCCTACTTATAGTTTCNCCNGTTGAAATAGCNAGCGTAGTAGAGAAGCTCAGAAANACTCTNGCAGACATTGCAGAAATNNATGAATTGGATCAGTTATTTGCCGCGACNTTTGACCCTGATGCNCTAGTGGCACAGCAGAAATTCGAAATCTTNAATGCCGATGAATGCGGTATCAGNATCGAAGCTATAGCNGCTGCNNTNAAAGCNAACCAGAAACTAGTNGAGGATGAACTNTTGNTCTTTCTCGAANGNAATGAGNTTTTTTCTTCATGGATCNACAATGTCAGCATCTCAATGTCATTTGACGGAGTNAAAGTTCTCGGCGTGCAANTNACTTTCCTAACNNCTTCAGNGCCCGATCAAGGTTTGAATGTCTGNCATGCTGTCAGCCTNTGGATGTATGCNNTAAAAGNAGCAGAAGGGGANATCCTAGTNTTTGATGACTCNCGTGAGATTGTTCGCAGAAATGCTTCAGANACNAAATGTGTNGAAGTTTNAANNTACNTACCATCTGNNCGNAAGAATGGGCTATCCTGNTGGCAATCCAAGAATTTAGGAGGNANTGTGGGATTTCGTGTCGAAGTAGANTATGACCTATGTGAAAGCAACGCNATCTGTATGCAAGTCGCCCCTGAAGTATTTGAAGTTCGTGATGACGATTTTCTNTATCTCCTTACNGAGGAGCCAGGNGANNAACTNCGCGCNANGGTNGAGGAATCAGCCCANCGCTGTCCAAANCAAGCCATCGCNATATCNGAGGGCTGACAACTGAANAANATCGTAATTGCCGGTGCTTCACTNGCGGGGCTTCGAGCAGCAGAGGAATTAAGAGCACAGGGNTNCGATGGANCNATCCATCTNATCGGGGATGAACCNCACCTNCCCTANGANAGGCCACCCCTTTCAAAGCAAGTACTTGCTGGCGACTGGGANNCNGACCGCGTTTCNCTGATNAATCCAGAGCGACATGAAAGNCTCAACTTTGAATGGCACCTCGGACAAANAGCAGTNCAGCTTNANCCTNGANAGCAAAACTGTATCTNTNAGCTCAGGCACNGATCTCANATATGACGGACTCATTATCGCAACCGGAGCTCGNTGCNGNACCCTCCCAGGNGCAGAAAANCTCGAGGGNGTNTATACGCTNCGTGGTTTAGATGATGCCTTAGCTATNCGAGCNGCATTTGANTCAAAACCCAACNGGGTCGTTGTTGTNGGTGCNGGNTTCATNGGAGCAGANGTTGCGGCNACTGCCCGAGATCGGGGNTTAGAAGTCTCAATGATTGAAGTNGCNCCNGTCCCGTTTGANNGGGTCCTAGGNGCAGANATGGGAGAAGTTCTTGCAGANGTNCANCGGGACCATGGCGTNGAGGTNATTACTGGAATCGGAGTNGANNCTCTCNAAGGNAANTCAAAAGTNGAAAAAGTTGTTNTAACAGANGGNAGAGAAATCGAAGCTNANGTTGTGGTCATTGGAATNGGCGTAATNCCAAACACTNAATGGCTTGAAGGAAGNGGTTTAGAAATCGACAATGGNGTTNTTTGCGACGAGACATGTTNGGCTGCACCAAATNTTGTTGCNGCAGGCGATGTNGCTCGCTGGCCNAATAGACTTTTCGANGAAGTAATGCGAGTAGANCATTGGGATAATGCTGTNGANCAAGGCATGTATGCNGCNCGACGGCTNCTTNCAGGGGAGANCCAGATNGANCCATATACGCCGACTCCATGGTTTTGGACNGANCANTTTGATAGGAAAATCCANCTAGCNGGNNGNACACGCNCAGANGATGAAATAAAAATAATCACTGGATCTANTGANGAGCGAAGNTTTGCAACCATTTACGGCCGAGAAGNTCGTTTAGTNGGTATNCTCGGNTTCAACCGTCCTAGNCATGTGATGCAGTACAAGCAGATGATCGCCGATCGTGTCAGTTGGATTGANGCAATAGCGCACGCTGAAGAGCAAGCAAGNTAAAAGTAAGANAAACAAGCCTTTTGGAGNANAATTGAGCGNTTCAGNTNCCTCGTATGACATNGTTGGAATTGGAAATGCAATCGTAGANATTATCAGCCATGAAGCTGAAGACTTCTTATCTCGCTACCANCTCGTAAAGAATTCGATGTCCTTAGTCGATGAAGAGACANCNTNGGCTATCTACAANGAAATGCACCCTGCNGTACAAGCNTCTGGAGGGTCAGCNGCNAANACCATGGCCGGTATNGCTNTACTCGGNGCCTCANCTGGNTACATAGGGAAAGTAAAAGACGATGAACTAGGAAAATTTTTTGTCCNCGACATTGAAGNTATCGGNGTNAANCACCTTGTNNAGCCAACATCTTCTGGTCNTCCAACAGCCCGNTCAATGGTCNTAGTNACACCAGATGGNTCAAGAACAATGAANACCTATTTAGGNGCAAGCAGCACGNTNTATGCNNANGAGATCNACCATGAGGCAGTTNCATCTGCNGANTTTCTCTANTGCGAGGGTTACATNTGGGATATAGAAACGACNAAGAAAGCNATTCGNTTAGCTATANCTATAGCNAAAGAAGCAGGTAANAAAGTATCGTTTACCCTCTCAGACACTTTCTGTGTCGANCGACATCATCAAGAGTGGTTAGAACTNATCTCTGGGNCGGTAGATNTTCTTTTCGGCAATGAGGCTGAATTTCTNGCACTAAGTGGCTGCNCTACNNTAGANNGAGCNATTGNCTGGATAAGAGGACAGGTNGAAATAGCATGCNTTACCNAGGCCCANAATGGNTCGACAATNGTNACAACAGANCANACNATCGGNATAGACGCCTATCNAGTCGATAAAGTAGTNGATTCCACAGGTGCAGGAGATCTNTATGCGTCAGGATTTNTNTANGGNCTCATAAAGGNNCTNGANCTGAAAACATGCGGGGAAATCGGNTCTCTCNNCGCTGCAGAAGTTATTTCACATACTGGTGCTCGCCCACAGGCTTCACTACAANAAATTNTTTCATCTGANCTAAAAATCTGAAAAAATTAAAANTATGGGATCAANCAACAACAGNGACNTAATCGCCCAAGNNCAGGAATGGATTGAGCATGATCCAGANCTAGAAACCCGCTCGGAATTNCTGGAACTACTNAAANCCANNAACACAGAAGAGCTGGATGACCGGTTTTCNCGTCGTCTAANCTTTGGCACGGCAGGTATTCGTGGTATTCAAGGCGGCGGNCCCAACCGCATGAACCGTCTCACACTNCGAAAAGTAGCTGTNGGGATNTCCCAATATTTAANNCCAGNNNCGTCNGTCATCATCGGATATGACGCTAGAAAAAATAGCGANGTATTCGCGACTGATATGTCTGAGGTCTTCNCCCACTANGGNATANACTCCCANATCTTCACAAANGTAATACCTACCCCAGTTCTCTCCTTCGCTGTCCGCCAACAATCCGCAGATATGGGAATCATGATTACCGCATCACACAACCCAGCTACCGATAATGGCTGNAAAGTCTTTCTAGCTGACGGAGCACAGTTGNGTTCTCCCATAGANGACANCATTGNCCGGAAGATCGAAGTATCTCATCTTCCTCCAAAAAANATCCCCAAAGGGTCAGGGGTGATAGAAGAAGTCGNGGACAAAATATGGAACGAGTATTGTGAGACTATCGCAAATACCGTCAGAGAGTTATCCGGATCACTAGCTATAGCGTATACGCCTCTCCATGGAGTCAGTTGGGAAACGCTAGAACANGTATTTGGGTTAAAAGGCATCACAAACCTCATCACAGTCCCATCCCAAGTCCAACCAGATTCTTCTTTCCCCTCNACACCTTTCCCGAACCCCGAAGAAGATGGAGCATTAGATGAATTGTTTAAGGTAGCACAAAGCTCAAATGCTGATATAGCTATAGCAAACGACCCAGATGGAGACCGATTAGCCATTGGGATTCCTCAGTCTAATGGTGAATGGAGGACCCTATCGGGAAATGAAATTGGGGCTCTCCTCTGTAATAGGATGCTGGAAGTAACATCCGGNCAAAACCGAAAGGTCGTCTCNTCTATCGTTTCATCATCTCTCATTGAAAAAATAGCTGAAGAAGCGGGAGCAGAACATGCTCAAACNCTCACAGGTTTCAAATGGATTATTTCNGAAGCCTACAGNGACNCTAAGATGGATACGGTTTTTTCTTACGAAGAAGCTTTAGGCTACGCAGTTTGTGGTTCAGTTCGCGATAAGGATGGAATTTCTGCTGCTCTCAGATTCATAGAAATGGCCGAAGACCTTGAAAAGAAGAATCTTACGGTANCCGACCAAATNAACAATCTTTATCTCAAACACGGACTTCACGTTTCCAGNTCACAAGCAATTCGAGTCANTGATCAGGGGCAGCTCCCACAGGTCGACTTTCCTTCNGAACTTCTCCGGTATGGTCCCCCTGACACTCTAGGAAATTGTAAGATTCTCGAATTTGGNGATTATGACCAAGTCGCAATTAGTGAAGGNCTTGAGCTGCCTAAATCAAATATGATTCGTTTGATGTTAGAAACCGGAATACGGATCTACATTCGGCCAAGTGGAACCGAACCCGTAGTGAAGGCATACCTAGAAAAAGTTGTAGAAGTTAAGGAAGNAGATGAGATAGGAGATGAACAAACACGAACAGGGCGAGTTTTTGACAGCATCNTAGAAGATCTTCAGGGATACCTTAGACAAACCCTTCTCCCNNATCAATCAACTCCGAATTGACGGTCTCCGGCGTCCCCTAATCCGGGAAATATAAATCCAACGTCATTTAAGCGTTCGTCTACAGCTGCCGTCACTACTTTTGAACCTAATCCAGATCTCTCTACTGCATCGATTCCTTCCGGAGAGCAAAGGACAGTCACAATAACTATTTCACCTGCGCCAGCGTTGGCAGCTAATTCCAGGGCTTGGTTTACCGANCCTCCTGTAGCTAAAGCAGGATCTAAAAGTANAACTCTTGTGTCATCAAGACCATTGGGAATTGTGTTCAAATAAATTTCTGGGAGTAGTGTTTCCTCATCGCGTTTTGCGCCTATAAANCCAACTTTTGCATCTGGAAACATTAATAAACCAGCATCCAACATACCGAGNCCAGCTCGAAGAATCGGNACAAACATAGGCTGGTCTGCCANAGTAAAGGAACTAGATTGGCCAAGAGGAGTCTCGACGACTATTTGGTCTAACGAGGAATCACGGAGTGCCTCATAAATCAGAAAGACCGAAATCTCATGCAGATTCTGCCGAAATAAAGCGTTTGAGGTTACGTTCCGACGGATATTGGTAAGTTTCTCAGCCACAACTGGATGNTCAACTATCAAAACTTCCATTTCCTCAGGCCTTCCATTCCCAACCAAACATTGTCCAGAAGCTATCTTAGACTTAATGACATGCGAGCAAGGAGCTTAACTATTAAGAAACCTTTCGTTCTTGGAGTGGACTTAGATGGTGTGTGCGGAGACCATAATCGGATCTTCCGCGACATCGTGGCACGCGAACTATCTNTAGATCCAGAATCACTTCCTTTGGAAAGAAGCTGGGGCTTTAAGGAATGGGGGCTAGATCCAGATGATTTCGAGCGCCTTCATCAACGAGCTGTAGTAGAGCANAGGATGTTTCGTGATATGCCAGTGATTGAAGGTGCTGCAGAAGCTCTTTGGCGACTTTCGGATCAGGGCGTTTGGATCAGAATCATTAGCCACCGATTATATGTGAACTGGGGTCATGCGATCGCAGCCGGAGATACAGCTGATTGGCTAGATCGAGCTCAGATTCCTTATCGAGATCTTTGCTTTATAGGAGCAAAATCTGCCCTCCACGCCGACCTTTACATAGATGATGGCCCTCACAACATAGAAGCGTTCCAAGAGGATGGCCGAGAAGTCATCATCTATGACCAGCCATACAACAGGCACCTACAAGGTAGGCGGGCTNATGATTGGAAAGAAGTAGAGCAGCTTGCTCTTGAGGAAATTGCCCNTCAGAGAGGTGGAGTCGAATTACAGCTTCCAGGGTTAGATGCTGGAGCAGACAGAATCCAGCGCCGAAAGAAATCCAACTAACTTGTGTGAACAAGCTCCATCAAACCAGCCGCTGCTGAAATCTTNTCGCAATTTCAACGGCGACTCCTGCGTTGTTCTCAAGAAGAGCTAAGTTGGCGGGCACGCTTTCCCCATGGGTTTCCCTTGCTANCGCTTCAAGAATAAATGGTGTAACTTCGGGGCCGTTGATTCCAGTTTCCTTTGCTTCGACTAATGCACGATCAATGAGCGCCCAGCTTGTCTCTGGATCGAGTGCGTGCTCTTCAGGGATAGGCACACCAACCAANATTCCCTGTGGGAGTCCTAGAGCAGAGGCATTCTCGTAAACGCTTACAATGGTTTCCGGATCTTCGACCGAAGGGATAGATAACCTGCTACTTCGAAGGTAGAAAGCTGGGAAGTCTGANGTATTCCAGCCGAGGACAGGCACTCCTAAGCTTTCTAACATTTCTAAGGTCCGTGAAAGATCCAAAAAAGCTTTAGCCCCAGNACTCACGCANACAACTTTGTGACGTGCAAGGGCGTATAAGTCAGCACTCAGATCGCCAGATTCAGAATATCCATGATGNACTCCACNAATTCCTCCTGTACAGAAAACTTTTATCCCTGCTGCTGCCGCTATTGCAAGAGAAGCAGAAACTGTTGTTGCTCCAACGCTTCTACCTTCTGCCATAGAAACAACTAAGTCGCGTGAAGCTATTTTTGTTTCGCAACTAAGAATCTGCTCCCATTCGTTGCTGGTAATTCCTAGTCGCGCTTCNCCGTCTATGACCGCAGTAACCGCTGCTACAGCTCCATTATCATGAATTNTAGAGATACAACGCTGAAGCGCTTCNCCATTTGAAGGCTCTGGGAGCCCAAGNGTGCTAAATACCGTTGACTCCAAAGCAACAACCGGNAACCCATCTGATATGGCATCTGAAACTTCTTCGGAGAGTCNAACTTTTCCCACGTGAACCATACCAGCAGTGTAGAGGAGGATTCGCGACGGTGATGAAGTCAGCTCTTAAGAATCGGCGCTAGAAAGGAAGTCAGGTAGCTCTCGTATGGACTCTAAGATTGGGTAATTATTTTCGTCGTTTCTTTCTACGTTTTCAGTTTCATACTGCCAAGTTGTTTNATGGGGTATGTGTACGGCCTGACTTCCGATCTCNATAACNGGAAGAATGTCACTACGAACACTNTTGCCTACCATTAGNAACTCCTCAGGTTCCACGCCTATCTTTGTGAGCGTTGCCCTGTAGGNTTTGCTATCTTTTTCTTGCACGATTTCTATATCTGTTACAAAAGAGGCCAAACCAGAATCAACGAATTTCTGATGCTGGTGGAAAGCATCACCTTTTGTAATGACATAGATAGCGAAGCGGTCTTGNAAATAGGACAGCACGTCTACCACGCCAGGAAGTAAATCTACTGGGTGATGCAGAAGCTCTTTCCCCCATTGAATAATCTGCACAGTATCAGCACTACTTATGTTGCCTTGAGTGAGATGATGGGCAGATTCGATCATTGAGAGCGTAAATGATTTCACTCCATAACCAAGTTTAGATAGGTTCCTTTTCTCGGTTTCGTANAGTTCTTTGCCGATGTCAGCTTCAACTTCATATGAATTGATCAATTGAGTGAATTTCTCCTCTACNTGACTGAAAAACACTTCACTTTCCCATAATGTATCGTCAGCATCGAAGCCGATACTGCTAATTGTGTTCATTGCTGCTTCCTTTAGCTCGNCTANTTGAATGGTACCAATTGGATAGTACTGAATTCAGGTCCTCTTTTAGTTCAGAAGANATAAAGGAACTAGACAAAGCATTTCTCATTAATGTGTGCACCGTACTTATTTCCCATCCGAATGTTTCTGAACATCTCTGGAGTTCCTTCGAAAGANANGTGTTAGACATAAGGCGGTTATCCGTATTTATGGTAGCGCATAGCCCCAGGTCTATAAAGCGGCTTATGGGGTGCTCTGGGAGAGAATCGACAGCGCCTATGTGAAGATTTGAAGTAGGGCATAACTCCAACGCAATTTGTTCATTGAGAAANAATGAAAGAAGGTTACCTTCCCCTATGGCTGTAGTTTCATCACTGGNTACTTCTTCTTGTANTCCAAGCCCATGGCCGATTCTAGAAGCGCCGCAATCTTCAACAGCCTCTCGTATGTAGTCAACACCCCCAACNTCTCCGGCATGGATTGTGACAGGGAAATCTANATCTATTGCTACGTTAAAGGCTTCAATGTGGCTAGAAGGGGGATATCCGATTTCTGGTCCAGCAATGTCAAAACCGACAACTCCCTTTAATCGGAAATGTAAAGCATGCTCCAGCATTTCTTTGCTCCGGGTTCTAGATCGAATAGCGCAAATTAAGGTATTCACGATGATTCCTTTTCCTTCTGAACCCGATTTGAAACCTTCTAAAACGCTCTCAATAACTTGGGGCACTGTAAGTCCTTTAGAAAGATGCAATTCGGGGGCGAATCGAACTTCAGCATAAATAATCCCATCATCGGCGAGATCTTCAGCGCATTCTGCAGCAATTCGGTATAGGGCATCCTGAGTTTGCATGACNGAAAGAGTATGTGAGAAAGCTTCCAAGTAAAGCTCAAGNTCCTTCCGATCTGCAGTTGCAGTCATCCAGTCGCCAAGCTCGGTTACGTTGTATGTTGGAAGATTTTTAACTCCCAAGTCTTTCGCTAGTTCAACGATTGTTGAGGGTCGTAGCCCCCCGTCTAAATGATCGTGTAATAGAACCTTTGGGGCAGTTCGAATAATNTCTGGAGACAACATATGTGTTCGCTAATCTACTATTTGTGTCTCAAATCCACGAAGAGGCATATCATCAGATCGNTGGAGCCAGTTGTCTTTGGGGTACTCGGCGCTAGCTTCTATCAGATGAAGAGTGAACGCGTGACGCGACCGAGAAGACGTGTTCGGCCCAGACCAGTGGGGGAGAAGCCCGTCGAGAACAACTACGGTTCCCTTTTTCGCTTCAATCGGAACTTTCCNTTCGGTTGGGAATGGATCCGAGTTAAGAGTAACCATTTCCGTACCTCCTGAAGAGTTTCTCCGCAANCGCTGACGCGGCTNCTCTTTGTGCAAACCAGGGAGGCACCACAAACANCCATTTTNAATAGTNGCATCTTCTAGNGCAATCCAGAAGCCCTTTACGGATGGAGGGTCTGTCCATAGAAANGGGTGGTCAGTGTGCCACACAACTTCTCCACCTATCTGAGGAGGCTTAAAGATGTACATCGATTGGAGTAACAAAGGGCTTACAAAACCCACGTCAGTAGCCAGTTTCGCAAATTTTGGTTGTCNAACGAAATTAGAAAAGACCGGGTCCAAATCATGCAAGGCATGGCCGACCTTGTTTAACGATAGTTCAAGCGGTCGGGATTTATCGATGGCTTCGGAGTCTTCAAAGAAGAACCGGATTTTGTCTCCTGACGTTAGAAAGTAGTCCTCCTGAGTGTGCGTGTTATCGGTCGTTGAAAAGACAGTCTCTTTTTCTTGGGGNCGGTATTCGCTCAATAGTTTCGACATCCGNTTTTGAACGNCGTCGCATTCATCTTCAGTGAAGAATTCTGGTATCACCAGAACTCCGTCTTTCTCGAAGTCTTGAATTTGAGTATCGGAGAGTTCAGGCATGGATTTATGTTTGTCCGCGACGGTATATTTGTCCATTTGCTGCCGGCATTCGCAGGCGCTGGGCGAAGAATATTAAGACAACGATAACAATAACGTAGGGGAGTATCTTAACCCACCAATCTGGAACGGTGTCAGCGACNAAATACCATATGGCTGATAAAGCTCCGAGAACAAATGCTATTGCAGCATCGGCATGTTTACTCTTTCGAATAGCCCATAGGGTTACTCCGAAAAGAGCTATGGCGTTAACCAGAAGTAAGGCGTGGGAAGCNAACCCATCAAAATCNCCGAATTGNAGGGCATANGGNTATCCGAANANNAAGGCCGCTGCAAGAATGCCNCCTGGTCTCCAGTTTCCAAATATTAGCGCTGCGAGACCAATGAAACCCCTNCCAGTAGTTCCNCCTTCNTGNTATATGGATGACATTTCTATAGTGATAAAAGCTCCACCGAACCCAGCTAATCCACCGCTGATCATGACTGCAATAAACTTATATCGGTAGACATTCACACCTTGAGATTCGCCTGCCCATGGGTCTTCACCACTGATTCGAACTCGGAGGCCGAAACGGGTTCTCCACAATACCCATNCAGAGAGTGGGACTAAAAGCAATGCGATTATTGTCGCCCANGAAGTTTGGGTAAGTACCCCTCTGAGTACATTTCCTGTATCACTTAGTATCGGGATGTCCTTGTCGCCCAACCACTTTAAGAAGTTCGGGGTGTTATAGCCACCAGCGAGGAAAGGCATTGTGAACTTGTCGACGCTCTCAACTCTTGGAGATTGAGTAACGGATCCTCCCTGATATCCAGTGAAGATTTCAGATGANAAAAAGCGTGCAGCAAATGGCCCAAGGATNTTAATAGCTACTCCTGAAATAATATGGTCAACTCCAAATCCCACCGTTGCTATAGCGTGGATGAGGCCTCCAATTGCACCTCCAATAATGCCAATTAAGATTCCCGTGTATGGCCCGAAGTTAAATGCCCCCCAAGCTCCGAACCAAGTTCCAAGTATCATCATGCCCTCTAGGCCGATATTTATAATTCCTGCTCTTTCTGCGAAGAGCCCCCCAAGTCCAGCTAGAAGAATAGGAATGCTCCATTTAAGCGCTGTTTGGGAAGTGGTCATTGCAGTGAGGTGGCTCGTCTCGTTTTGCCCTAATTCTTGTACGAGTGTTAAGACAAGAATTCCAAGGGTTGCGAAAGAAGCCCATCTCGCCCATGTAGGAAGTCGTCGGATCTGGTTCAAGATCATTGTGATTCTCCTTCAAGGAGAGCGGAGGCAAGTCTGGCTTCTTCTCTAATTCTGAATCGTTGAACGACTTCGTATGCGATAACNGCTGCAAGCAGGATTATCCCTTGCATGATGAAGACAATTTCTCGTGATGCTGAACCGGTTACTTGAAGGACTCCTGAAGCAGTGTCTAGAAAAGCAAAAAGAAGGGCGCCTATTGCTATTCCACCAGGGTGATTTCGTCCGAGAAGGGCAACTGCAATCCCAGCGAATCCTAATCCTCCAACAAAGTTCGGGTTAAACCTCCCGAGTTTGGCAATCTCAGCCATCCCCACCAACCCTGCAACTATCCCAGAGAGCACCATTGCACCAAGAACCATTTTTTTGTCAGATACGCCCCCAACACGGGCAGCGAAAGGATTAATTCCCGTTGATCTAAGGTCAAACCCGAATCTCGTTCTATTGATCAAAATGTGGTAGAGAATCCCTACAGCTACAGCAACTAAAAATACTCCAGTCAGTTCCTTGCCTTTTCCAATTTCACGTGTGAAAAGTTCAAGCCAGCTATTGATATTTGGAATGAGCCCTGATTCGTCAATAGGTTCTGTGCCAACCCCGAGATTGGTTGCAGTAGCATCAACTGATCCNCCAGCCTGCCACTCTCGAACAAGCCAGGCAATCAGNCCAGAAATNGCTATAGCGTTAAGCATGATAGTAGATATAACTTCATTCACACCTCGAGTTACTTTAAGNACCCCAGCAACTCCTGAATATGCTCCACCCACCAGCATTGCTACTAATAAGATCAGACCGACATGGAGAACTCCNGGTAACGAGACTGAGGCACCTACATATGCTGCGACAATTGCCGCCAGCCNGTATTGACCTTCNACNCCTATATTGAAGAGNTTCATCCGAAAGCCAATAGCTGCNGCTACTCCGGAAATATATAACGGAGTAGCNCGNTTAAGAATATCTACTTGNATTTCCAGTCTGCTGCCATATTCAAACATGTCTCCGTATGCGGTGAAAGGGTTACTGCCGGCGATGAGGAGAAATATGGAGGAGGCAATAGTTGCGAAAACAACTGCTGCGAGCGGTGCNGCNAAGGCAAGCATNATTCGGCGAANNGTTTCGTTCTTCANTCAGCGCTCTCTTCAGTGGNTGCGCCGGTCATATATGCACCTAGGCTCCTTGGGGTGATTTCTGAAGGGTNGAGCTCNGCGACAATTTGACCCCGNAACATTACGACTATTCGATCGGACAAGCCGATAAGTTCATCAAGGTCAGCAGAGATTAATAGAGTAGCTANNCCTTGGGATCGTGCTTGGCGTATTTGTTCCCACACTGATGCTTGNGCNCCGACGTCTATGCCGCGAGTTGGGTGAGAAGCCACCAGAACTGATGGTTCTGATACCATTTCACGACCNACTATNAGTTTNTGNTGATTNCCNCCTGATAGNGCATGNGCNGACACTTCAACGTTTGGAGTTCGTACATCNAATTCNCTTCGTATGCGCTCAGTTTGNGAGCGAGATCCTTCTCTATCAATGAACCATTGGTTCCATCCTCNAGAGAAAGGTTTTACGGTTTGGTGGCCCAGNGCAGCATTTTCCCATAGNGGAGCTGTTAGGAGCAANCCTTCCTCTTGNCTGTCTTGGGGNATGTATCCTAANCCGTTTTCGCGGCGNGANCGAACAGAGGCGCTAGTAATATCGCTACCAGTCATNTGGACGCTACCNGCNTNTATCNTTTGGGTGCCTAAGATCGCTCCTACNAGTTCGTGTTGGCCATTGCCTTCGACGCCTGCTATTCCCAAGATCTCACCCTGTCGTACCTCTAATGAAACCGCATCTACTATTGGTCGTTCGTCTTCGTCAAGNACAGTCACATTNTTGAGTTNTATNCCAATCNCCTCACTAATTNNCGAATCGGTNATCANCGGNTTTGGAAGCTCTGAACCCACCATCAATTCTGCGAGGTCAGTGGCTGAAACCTCAGATGGTTTGACAGTCGCNACGGTTCTTCCTTGCCGAAGAACCGTGATCGTGTCAGCAATNTCNAGNACTTCTTCGAGNTTATGGTCGATAAAAATGATGGTTGCNCCNTTAGCTTTAAGTTCTCTCATGTTTCGGAAAAGCTCTTCAACTTCCTGAGGGACAAGAACAGCAGTNGGNTCATCAAAGATTAGAATTTTTGCGCCCCTAAAAAGCACTTTAATTATTTCTACTCGNTGTCGTTCACCAACTTCTANGCTCTCGACTAAGTCGTANGGGTCAACTGTAAGTCCATAAGCTNTCCCAACTTCATCAAGGTGTTCACTTGCGNAATCAAAATCNATTANNCCGCCCTTTTGTNTNGGNTCTGCNCCAAGAATGANGTTTTCGAGAACTGTTAATTGGTTCGCAAGCATGAAGTGCTGATGCACCATTCCTATCCCTGCTTCNATAGCTTCATTNGGTGACTGGAAAGTCCGNCGCTCGCCGAAAANATTCANTGTTCCTTCGTCAGGNGGCTGCATGCCATAGAGGATNTTCATCAGCGTTGATTTACCAGCNCCGTTTTCACCGCAGACGGCATGNATTTCACCTTCCTCNACAGTGAGATTCACGTTGTCNTTCGCGAGAACTCCTGGGAAGCTTTTNGTNATTCCGATGAGTTCNATNGCNGGTTCCAAGACTTCTCCTTGTATATGCAACGAGTGAGGCTGGTATCCCACACCCTACCTAGTTTTACAACCGNGGTGAAGGACCAGCCTCACTCGTTATGAGTTTTTTCTAGTTGCTAANTCAATTATTCCATTGAGTCTGGAACTGNNATATTCCCTGCAACGATGTCAGCTTTGAAAGCTTCTAGTTCGTCGACAATATCATCAAGGTATCCGCCTGATGTCGAGTATCCGACGCCATCGTCACTTANGCCGAATGCTGTTTGGCCTGCTTGGAATGTTCCATCGATGTGNCTTTGGATAGCGAGGAAGACTGCATTGTCAACTCTCTTGAGCATAGAAGTNAGGACNTATTCTCTGACAGCTTCGTCAACCGTGTNGTACTGGTNNGAGTCAACTCCGATACCCCATACTTTNGAGCCTGAGCTTTNGCTTACTTCCATTGCGGCTTCAAATAGGCCNGCNCCGGATCCTCCAGCTGCNTGGTANACAATATCTGCACCATCTGAGTACATGGCTAGAGNAATNTCTTTGGCGCGGTCTGGNGCGTTAAACCCATCAAAATCTGGGAACTCNGTGATGTACTGGGAGATGATATTGATGTCTGGGTTAACAGCTTTCACTCCGGCGGTGAATCCAGCTTCAAACTTCTCAATTAAGCCGAAGCAGCATACACCTCCGATGAAGCCAACAGTTCCCGTCTCTGTCTTCAAAGCNGCAGCGGCTCCGACNAGGAATGACCCCTCATGCTCAGCAAAAGTTAGNCCTGCTGCGTTATCNGCAATTGGCCCTCCAGCTTCAAAGTCCATCATTGCGTCATCGATGACGGCAAAGTTTGTATNTGGATTNTTTGCTGCGACAGTTGCTGCATCNCCAGCGAACAAGAACCCTACAGCTATGACAATTGGGTTGTTGTCAGCTTGTAGNTGAAGTAACTCAGCACGATTTGATCCATCGTCATTTGGCGATGATTCGCTAAATTCTATTCCGAGTACAGANTTNGCACATTCAATGCCTGCTGCTGCGGAGTCATTAAACGANTGATCTCCACGTCCNCCGATATCGAAAACAAGCCCTGCGGTNACACCGTCTCCGTTGTTGTCTCCATCTGGACATGCTGCCGCCNGTCCGGCGTCTGAGTTAACCCCGCTGCCTCCGCAAGCGCCAACAAAGAGCCCTAGGACTGCCACAAGGGTGGCAATCAACTTAAAATTTTTACGCATTATTCCCCTCCACTTGGTGAATATTGTCGGAAGATTTCCCGACTCGGATGAAACACTAGTCGGAACATTCGCTATGCGCTCATTAAAAGGACAAATATGAGGAAAATAAACTGCGAAAGTTAATTATTCTCAGTTTTTTCAGAGATTCTTCTAGAATTTACTATCTTTCTTCTCTGCGGTACGCCTGACCTAGAGCTGCTGGCGCAGAAGAAGGCCGGTTTCTGGCCCGAATAGAAATGGCAATAAGAACGCCAATGGTGAGGACGTATGGGATCATAGAAAGTAAAATTGGAGAAAAATCGACGCCAAATGTTTGTAATCTGGTCTTCAAAGCTAGTAGCCCACCGAAAAGAAGCGCTCCAATGGCGCACCTACCTGGACGCCATGCACCAAAGATAACCAACGCTACTGCTATCCAGCCTCTTCCAGCTGTAACTCCTTCAGTCCACTGAGGAGTTAGGCTCAGAGTCAAATAAGCACCAGATGCTCCTGCTAGAGCGCCACCCATGGCGACAGCGCCTAAACGGAGTCGGACTACTGAATGGCCTGAAGCATCAACGGTTGAAGCAGATTCGCCAGCCCCTCGAAGGGCTAATCCGGTTCGAGTTCTGGTAAGAACAAAAGATGTTGCAATTCCACACACAACAGCGAAATAAACGATCGGAGATTGAGTGAACAGAATCGGTCCGGCCCATGGAATATCCGATAAGGAACCCCAATCGACCGGTGCAAGAACTGCTCCAGGGGGCCTTCCCACTGCATTTTTACCTACATATGCTGACATCCCAAGGCCGAGAATGGTTAGCGATAGTCCTGAAACTACTTGTTCTGCGCCAAGAATAACAGTGAATAGTCCATGGATGAGAGCGAAAAATGCACCAACCAACATGGCTACTATGAGTCCCAGCCACGCATTTTCGGTTTCGAGAGCGACCATAAATCCTGTTACGGCTCCCATGGCCATCATCCCTTCGACTCCGAGATTAAGAATGCCAGCTTTTTCTGAAATGAGTTCACCGAGGGCGGCAAGATACAACAAGGCTCCAAAGGAGACAGCGGCAGTTAGCAGCCCGATCATTGACGCTTCACTCACTAGGACTCTCCTCACTTAACTGTTTCTCTTTTTGGACACGCTTCAGGCTGTAGCGACTGAATACGCCAGCTCCGATTGCGCCAAAGAGAATGAGAGCTTGAAGGATCGTAGAAACAGATGATGAAACTCCCATTGTCTGGATGCTAAGCCCTCCAACTTGCACTGCGCCAAAGAGCAAGGCCACCGCTGCGACTCCTGATGGCCTCATAAGGGCAAGTGCTGCAACAATGATTCCAGCGAAACCATATCCTGCTGATATTCCTTCAACGATGCGATCCGCATTACCGGAGAGTTCTATTCCTCCAGCAAGTCCCGCAATCCCTCCACTTAGAACTAAAACAGTCATAATCTTACGCTTCAAAGAAATTCCTGCATACCTAGCTGTTTCACCAGATGACCCAGCTACTCGAAGCTCGTAACCCCATGCTGTTCTGCTTGCTACAAGTCCAAAAAGGGCGATGACCACCAAGGAAATTACCGCTCCCCAATGCGCCCGTTCGAATAGATCTGGTAGCCGAGCCTCACCCGGTAGCATCGGAGCTAAGGGAAATCCTTTGGATTCAGGATCTTTCCATGGCCCATGAATAAGCCACTGAAGCAATCGGAGTGCAACCTCATTCAACATCAGTGTGGTAATGATTTCATTGACGCCTATTTGTGCTCGGGCGACGGCCGGTCCTAAACCGAGTAAGGCACCACCAAGGATCGAAGCGAGAAGCATGATAGTAATTAGAAGGGGGCTTGGCCAACCCTCACCGATTCTCGCCATCCAAGCAGCCATCATAGCTCCAGCGAGGATTTGGCCTTCAGCGCCGATATTCCAAAGTCCCATGCTCCCTGCCACTGCGACCGCTAATCCTGCAAGGCCGAGAGGTACTGCACGATTTAAAGTAATCGACCACGATCTCGGACTGCCCACCGAGGAATCGAACATGCGCTCATACACCGCCATAGGGTCATGGCCAGAAAGAACAAGTAGGAGAATCCCAATTGCAAGAGCTGAGACAAGACCGATAAGAAAGGCTAGTGGCTGACCACCTTTGACCGCTTGCTCTCTTCGAACTAGAACAAGGCGGCCCATTAGGTTTGCGTCTCTCCAGCCATAGCTGCTCCTATGTCATGACGTTCCGAATTCACCGGATCAAATTCTC
The DNA here is from genome assembly GCA_002722525.1 of Acidimicrobiaceae bacterium. GTDB lineage: Bacteria > Actinomycetota > Acidimicrobiia > Acidimicrobiales > UBA8592 > UBA8592. Next base: position 28,955 of record PBMJ01000011.1, read on the forward strand.
CAACTATCTTCCCGCTGTGCATAACAAGTAGACGATCCGAAAGTGTGAGGAGCTCATCAAGGTCTTCAGAGATGAGAAGAACGGCGACCCCAGCGGCACGCTCCGCTACCAGAAGGTCTTGTATGTCCTTTACTCCTTGGACATCTAATCCACGGGTTGGTTGTGCTGCAACTAGGACCTTAGGTTCCCCACTTAATTCTCTTCCTACTAAAAGACGTTGAAGGTTCCCGCCTGAGAGGCCAGCTATCGGTTCGTTTAAGGGCCCAGTTCGAACGCCAAACTTATCTACAATATCCTGACAATGTATTGACATCTTATCGTCAATCAACAGTGGGCCTTGCCGCAGTTGTTTGTAGTTTCGCAGGATAGCATTCTCAATGACACTGAGCCGAGGGGCTAGGCCAACACCAAGGCGGTCTTCAGGAACGTAACCAAGTCCCTCCCTGAATCGTTCCACTGGAATAGCATGACTTAGGTCTTTGCCGTTAATTTTTATTGTGCCAGATTTAATAGGTCTAAGGCCAGCAATGGCTTGGGCCATCTCTCGTTGTCCATTCCCCGATACCCCAGCAATGCCAACAATTTCTCCACTATGAACATCCAGATTGAAATCATGGACAGCGGAAAGATGCCTATCGTCCAACGCTTCAAGTCCTCGAACTTCAAGCAAGGAAGGCCCTCTTTCGCGTTCAGGGGGCCTGTTAGTTGTCACAGGGGATGAGCCAACCATAAGACCAGCTAGTTGAGAGGTCTCTGTATCATCAACATTTAATGAAGCCGCAACAGTTTTTCCATCTCGAAGGACTGTTGCTTCATCAGAAAATTCTTTTACTTCGTGAAGCTTATGGCTGATGAAAATAATTGACCTACCTGCATTTGCCATCTCGCGCAAAACACCACCTAGTTCATCCGCTTCTCCCGGTGTTAATACCGCAGTGGGTTCGTCCATGATAAGTATCTGAGCATTGCGCCAAAGAGTTTTAAGGATTTCAACGCGCTGCCGCTCTCCCATAGATAGCTGCCAAACTGGTCGCGCTGGGTCTATATTAAGACCAAATTGCTGAGCCAGTGCCTCAACCTTTGATTCAATAGACCCCTTTCGGATAATGCGCTCTGAAGCACCAAGCACAATATTTTCTGCGACAGTGAAAGAAGGAACAAGTCTAAATTCTTGATGAACCATTCCGATTCCAGCAGAAAGGGCATCAGACGGCGACCTAAACCAATGTTGCGACCCGGATATTCGTATTTCTCCTTCATCCGGTCGATACATGCCCGCAAGAACATTCATCAGGGTTGACTTACCAGCACCATTTTCTCCTAACACAGCATGAATTGTCCCTTGCTTAACTTGAAGTGACGCTCCGGCATTCGCGACAACTCCAGGAAACCGTTTCCATATATCGGATAGATCTACAGCTAGAGGAGTGGTCATAAATAAAATTCTTACCTTGGACGCGGCGACGGTACCAGCGGTTAGCTCCGCTGGTACCGTCAATCACGTCAAATTTTTATCAGCCTGTAGAGCCGATGACACCTTCAACAAAGGTGGTCATTCCAAGCATGTCGCCGTCACTCATGGTCTCACCAGCAGCAACAAGGACGCTTCCATCTTGAGCATTGATTGGACCTGTAAACGGATGGAAAGAGCCATCTTCAATCGCTGCTTTCTTTTCAGCGACTAGATCCTTAATCTCTCCGGATACATCGTCAGCAATTGGGGCTAGGTCAACCACTCCGTCGGCCATTGATCCCCACCAAGCTCCACCAGAGTAGGTGCCGTCTGCAGCCTCATTGATGATTTGGGTATACCGATCACACCAGTCCCATACAGGAGCAGTGAGGAACGCATTTGGAGCAAAGGCACTCATATCTGAGTTGTATGAAACCCAGCGGATTCCTGCAGCTTCTGCTCTTTCACCAGCAGCTGTTGAGTCTTGGTGCATGGCGATAACGTCAGCGCCGGCATCGATTAATGCTTGAGCAGAGTCGCCTTCAACGGCTGGGTCAAACCAAGTGCTTGTCCAAACTACTTCTACAGTTGCATCAGGGTTAACGCTTCGAACACCGAGTGTGAAGGCATTGATTCCTCTGATTACCTCAGGAATTGGGAAAGCGGCAACATAGCCGATCTGTCCGGAGGTAGTTGCAGAACCAGCAACGATGCCTGAGAGATATCGAGGTTCGTACATTCGGCCAAACGTGTTACCGAAGTTAGATCCGTTGTTCTTGTAACCCGATACATGATCAAAAACAACATCGGGGTATTCGGCTGCTAAAGCTTCCATGTCGTCCATATAACCAAATGAGGTTCCAATGATTACGTTGTAGCCTTGGTCTATGAAATCTCTTGAGTAGTTGGCGAAGTCAGCAGTTCCTTCAGGGACTGATTCAACATACGATGTCGTTGCACCGGTTGCTTCTTCAGCACAGCTTCGGCCTTGGTCGTGTGCGTATGTCCAGCCAGCATCCCCTGGTGGCCCAACATAGATAAACGCCGCTTTAACGTCACTGCTACCATCATCGTCATCGCCGCATCCCGTGCCGAGAGCAGCGAACATGCCAACCATCGCAAGAAGAGCGACAATTAGCTTCCATTTTTTAAACATTTTCCCTCCAGATTGAAAAATTAAATTATTACAAACCGTTGTGCCGGTTTCACGACACGCTAGTCGCCATTGTCACCTCGTGCTTGATTGAAACCAACAATCAGTAAAATTTTTTATTTTGGAAACAATTAAGGCGGTAGGCGGCTTGACAAGATAATAATCATCATTATTATTATCTATAGTGTTAGGGGGAAAGTTTTGGCTTCCGCAACGGAGAATAACCTTATAGAAGCTGCCGCTGAAGTCTTTGCTGAGCGCGGCTACGACGGGGCAGGTGTAGCAGAGATTGCCCGTCGCGCTGGAGTGACCACAGGAGCAATCTACAGCCGTTATCGAGGAAAGGCAGAGCTCCTTTTTGAAGCTCTCGACAACGCTTTAGAAAATCATTTAGATGGCATCCTTGCTAGCTCGAATCAAAATTCACCAGCCGACATTCTCTCGAGCCTCGGGTCAAGTCTTCTAAACAACCGTGGAGACCAAGATGCTTTACTTCTTGAAGCAATAGTCGCAAGCAGACGAGATTCAGAATTATCAGAAATGCTTAGACGTAGATTCGAGGACCAGGGAATGCGACTCGCAAAAATAATCGAAGAAGCCAAGAGCGATGGCCTCTTTGATCCCACTATCGATACAAAGGCCATTGTGACCTTCGCCCTATCAATTAACCTCGGGTTTGCCATCTTTCGAACAATGGATACACCCATACCCGAATCACACGAATGGCAAGTAGTCATCGATCGTGTTATCTCATCGGCGCTACCAGCCCAATAGGAGGACTTTATGTCAACAGCAGAAATACAACGCACTGATCAAGAAATTCTCGACAGAGCCGCACACGACGATATAGACGCAATTGCAGCTTATAACCCAGATCCTGACGCAGTCTTACATGAAGTACAAGATCAGGCTGACGCACTCTTCACTTGGGACTATGAGAAAGGCAGCCGCCCTCGCCTCGATAAGCTTTACGAAAAAGCTAAAGTTTCTCAATGGAATGCCCAGACTGACCTCGACTGGTCAATTGAAGTCGACCCACTAAAAGCATTTAGTATCTTCACTGAGTCTTCTAATGTAAATACAAGCCATTGGACTGAGCATCCAGATTCTCCAGCAAAAAATTGGGGTGATAAGGAATGGGACCAGTTCAGCATCGAATCTTTCGCATGGCGACTATCTCAATTCTTGCATGGAGAACAAGGAGCATTACTTTGCACTGCAAAAATAGTCGAAACAGTTCCATGGGTTGATGCAAAATACTACGCTGCCACCCAGGTGGTTGATGAAGCCCGACATGTTGAGGTATTCAACAAATACATTGATGAAAAAATCGGAGTCAGATACCCAGTAAATCCTCACCTCCAGCTTCTTATCGATGATATTATTAACGACAGTCGATGGGATATGACCTATCTCGGAATGCAGATAATGGTTGAAGGTCTAGCCCTTGCAGCATTTGGTCTAATGCATCAGGTGACAACTGAGCCGCTGTTAAAGAAACTATTAAGATACGTAATGTCCGATGAAGCCCGACACGTAGCATTTGGAGTTCTAAGCCTCCAAGAGATCTATCAAGATATGACAGCTCAGGAAGTAAGAGAACGACAAGAGTTCGCATTTGAGGCAGGTATTAGAATGCGGGACAGGTTACTTCAGCAAGAAGTATGGGACAGGATGGGCTGTGACGTCAAACATGCTGTGAAACATGGACTCGATATTCCTGAGGAAGATCAAATATTTAGTCAGTTATTATTCTCCAAAATTGTACCTAACTGCCGCAAATTGGGACTACTCGACGCTGGAGATGGATGGCTCAGAGATAGATTTACAGAAATAGGGGTCATTGAGCTTGAGCATCTAGAAGACACCGGAGAAGAATACAATGCGTTCACACTGGACGAGAACACCCCAATACCGGCTGCACATTAATAACGCTTAATAGCAAATCGAAAACCTAATAAAAGTCTAGTCAGCGAGTCTTCGGTCTATTTACATCTGAGATGTACAGTTTTTATTTAGTTAGCTTAAGTTAAACAGGTACTTAACTCGCTTATGAATTACGTCCCAAGTTCGGCTTGCGGCCATGATTAGCCTTTTTTCGCCGAGCGTTGGCCTTTTTCTTCTGTGTTCTCTTTGACATAAACCCTCCGGTTTCTTCATCTACCATACAAGAAGCTTCAGCAACTCACGACTACTGGCGGTAGCCTTCGAGGACTATGGAAAAATTCGGATTTGTAGGATTACCTAACGCAGGGAAATCCTCACTTTACAATGCACTAACTGGTGGATCAGCTCTCGCTGCGCCATACGCATTCGCTACAACTGACCCAAACGTCGGAGTAGCTAAAGTTTCTGATCACCGCCTCAAACTCCTTTCGAAAATGAGTCAATCCAAAAATACCGTCCACGCAAGCGTTCAATTTACAGACATCGGTGGATTAGTTGAAGGAGCCAGCCAAGGTGAAGGCCTCGGGAACCAGTTTTTAGCCAATATTCGTGAGGTGGATGCAATTGTCTACGTTCTTCGAGCATTTCAGGATTCAGATATTCCTGGCGATCCAGACCCACTTGAACAACTTCGTGTTTTGGAGATTGAACTAACTCTTGCGGACTTAGAAACATTAGAAAAACAAGTTGCAAAAAAAATCAAAGTAGCGCGCATCGACAAAAGTGTTGCAGCAGAAGTAGGCGCAATCCAGACCGCGCTAGAAGCTCTCTCTAACGGAACACCGATTTATCGAAGCGCTTTATCTAAAGAAGAGCTTAGTTTTTTAAGCCACTATTTCCTTCTTACAGCCAAACCTGTTCTTGCGATAGTGAACATTGGTGAAGACCAATTAGCTAATAGTGAAGAGCTAACAAAACCTGTGATAATAGAGCTTGAAGACAAAGCTGAAGTAATAAGTGCTTGTATCCAACTGGAGGCTGAAGCAGCTGAATTGCCTCTACATGAACAGGTTGACCTTCTCGAAGGGCTAGGCCTCGGAGAGGGCGCTCTACCCAGATTCATTAAACAGGCATACCATATTTTGGGTTTGCGGACTTTTCTGACAACAGGGGAAAAAGAAAGTCGAGCTTGGACCTTCCGCGAAGGCTCAACGGCACCTGAGGCAGCAGGAAGGATCCATACAGATTTCCAAAAAGGGTTTATTAGGGCTGAAACCATCAACTGGGAAATGTTGCTGGAATGTGGCGGCTGGTTCGAAGCACGAGAATCTGGGAAAGTAAGAGTCGAAGGAAAAGACTACATAGTGCAGGATGGGGATGTAATGGAGTTCCGTTTCAACGTCTAATTAGAGATTCCAGAATAAAAATACGGCTACTATCTTCTAAATGCGACATACAAGAACTTCTTGTAGTTACATGCGCTAGGAGGACCATATGAAGAACTCTGGACTAGTTCTTGTCGGTACTCCTATAGGCAATCTAGATGACATCTCGCTCAGAGCTAGCAACGAGCTAAAAACAGCTGATGCAATCTGCTGCGAAGACACGCGAAGAACAGGGAAATTACTCGCCCACCTTCAATGTGAACCTCGCCCACCTCTAATTATCGTCAATGAGCACACCGAGAAGGAACAATGCAACAGCATTATTTCTAAGATTAAAGATGGCAAACGACTGGTGATGGTAACCGACGCAGGTATGCCTGCAATTTCTGACCCTGGAGAGTTCATAGTCCGCCAAGTTGCAGAGGCTGGTCTTCCTATCGAAGTTATCCCTGGGCCTTCTGCTGGTATTACTGCACTGGTAGGAAGCGGAATATCTCCAAGAAGATATCTCTTCGAAGGATTTCTACCAAGAAAGGGAGCTGGGCGCTCAAAAAGGCTTCAAGATATTTCTAACAGTCCACATACAATAATAATCTACGAGTCACCTCGAAGGATTAGCAAGACCTTGAATGACCTGGCCCAATATTTAGGTGAGAGTCGAAGAGCAGCAATTGCTCGAGAATTAACAAAAATACATGAAGAGTACATTCGTGGAACTCTCGGTGAACTAGTCCAAGCATTATCGGCGAAAGAGCTTAGGGGCGAGATGGTGATTATCTTGGAAGGTGCATCAAAGCAGCAGGAGGTAACTTCAGAGGAGATACTTTCTGCGTTAAATGACGGAAAGAAACAAGGGATGTCAACAAGAGATGCAGTCAGAGAAGTTGCAGCTGTTACAGGAGCATCCAAAAGGAAAGTTTACGAACTCTATCTTTCGTCGGCGAGAAATTAGCTAAGGTGACTGACCTTTCAATAGGTGCGGTAACCTGCTAGATATGACCACTCCCGTACTTGTAGCTGTTGCCTGGCCGTATGCCTCAGGTTCCCGTCACCTTGGCCACCTTGCTGGGGCTTATTTGCCTTCCGATATCTTTGCGCGCCAGCAGCGTATGGTTGGAAACGAAGTCCTTATGGTAAGCGGATCTGACGTTCACGGCACTCCGATAACGGTAAGAGCTGATGAAGAAGGAGTAACTCCACAGGATATTGTCGACCGGTATCACAATGAATTTCTTGATCAGTGGGATCAATTGGGCATTGCATGGGACCTTTATACGACTACAGGAACTCATAATCATTCTGAAGTGACTCAAGAAATGTTTCTGGCCCAGTTGGAACGTGGATATATTGACCGCCGGACCAGTAAGCAACTATATGACGTCGAGGTAAAAAGATTCCTTCCAGATCGTTATGTTGAAGGAACATGCCCTCACTGCGGCGGAAATGAAGCACGCGGAGATCAGTGCGATAACTGCGGGAAGACTTACGACGCGACCGAGCTGATTAATCCGAGGTCAAAAATGTCATCTTCCACTCCGGTGCTTCGAGAAACTGAACATTTTTACTTCCGTTATTCCGACTTCAACGATTCCCTCGAAACCTTTCTGGATTCCAAGGAAGGGTGGAGAAACCATGTAATCAATTTTGCACTGGGATGGCTTCGAGAAGAAGGGCTTATTGATAGGGCTATTACCAGAGACCTTGATTGGGGAATTGAGTTACCTGTTGACGACCTTGGTGAAGGAAAAAGAATCTATGTTTGGTACGACGCAGTCATTGGCTACCTTTCTGCATCCAAAGAGTGGGCAGAGCGACAAGGAACTCCAGACAGGTGGAAACACTGGTGGCATAACGATGAATCACGGCATGTGTATTTTATTGGGAAGGATAATATCCCATTTCATGCTTTATTCTGGCCAGCCCAACTAATGGCTGTAGGAGAGCAAATAGCTGGCAAAGAGCTTCACCTGCCAGATGACATTCCTGCGAATCAATACGTCACTTTTAAAGGAGGTAAGGCGTCGGCTAGTAGAGGAGTCGGGATGACCATCGAGGAAGGGCTTAAACATTTTCAAGCAGATGCACTTCGGTATGCCCTCGCGTCGAACTTCCCCGAACAAGCTGACACCGAAATCTCATATGAAGAGATAGTCAGACGCGTTAATGAAGAATTGGTAGCGAATTGGGGAAACCTAGTCAATCGAGTCTTATCCATGACACATAAGACCTGCGGCGGAGCTGTTGCTGAACCCGGAAAGTTAACCAAAGATGATACGACCCTACTTGCGTTTATCGATCGCTCGCTTGAAGAGTCTGCCGAGCTATTCGAAATCGTCGAGTTACGTGCTGCATTACGTAAAGGGATGGAGGCAGCCCAAGCAGCGAACAGGTACCTCAACGCAACAGAACCTTGGAAACTAGTAAAGACTGATCCGGATCGAGCTCGAACTATTCTCTACGTTGCTCTAAGTGCAATTAACGGAATTCGCGTGATGCTCAGTCCATTCCTTCCGTTTACTTCTGAGAAACTTGATGACCTTTTAGGGCACCCAGAAGACTGGTCTAGAGTTCCCCTGACTGCTGGTTTACCCATCCCTAAACCTACTCCGCTCTTCAACAAGATTGAGGCTTGAAAGCAAGATGAGTTTCCAACAGGTGCAAGACATATCTCTGAAATGGGTAGATAACCATTGCCACATAGAAAACAGCCATGAAGGTAGAGAAGAGATACAAAGCGCGAAAAATGTGGGTGTAAAAAAACTAATTAATGTAGGAACCGATCTTGAAACATCTCGGGAAGTGATTACATTCTCGCAGGAATTTCCCGATTCCGTCTTCTCTACAGCTGGAGTTCATCCTCATGAAGCCTCACAGGGGCTGGAAGGCATCAAAGAGCTTCTCGAAGACCCCAGTGTCGTCGCAGTAGGAGAATGCGGACTGGATTACCACTACAATCATTCACCCCCTGCTGCTCAAAGAACAGTTTTTGCAGAACACATTGATCTCGCTCATGAATTCGATTTACCGCTTGTAATCCATGCAAGAGATGCTTGGGATGAAATATTTGACATCCTGAAGTCAAAAGAGCCACCTTCTCGAACTGTCTTTCACTGCTTCACCGGAGGTCCAAAGGAGGCAGAAACAGCACTTAATCTCGGTGCTTTATTGTCCTTCTCTGGGATAGTGACCTTCAAAAATGCCCAAGATAACCTTGAGGCTATGCTCGAAACCCCAATCGACCAATTCATGATAGAAACGGATTCACCATACTTAGCGCCGGTTCCTTTACGTGGTCGACAGAATACGCCAAGCAATTTGCCGATAATCGGCCGATTTATAGCTGAACAGAGAAAAGTAGATCTGAAGACCCTTTCTGAACAGGTATGGCTAACGACCCATGCTTTTTATGGCCTCCCATCAGATGACTCTAGGAAAAGTAGCTGAATCTTGACCTATGAACCGTCAGTGTTGCCAATTTTGTGAAAACAACCACATAATAGAGACGTAGCAGCTAGGCGGAGGTTAAGCGCTGGAAGAACAGACGGGGTACCGAATACTGAGCGCGTTACGGTTTCCTCTTGTAGCGATATTTATCGTACTTCTCTCGGTAGCTTCTGTCGTCGTATCGCTTACTGGACCCAGTGGGCCGCAATCACTCGAACCTGCGCGAAGTCAAGAGAGTCTTTCTTCGATAATGAAGCTCACCTCAGTAGATATACAAACTGATCCAGGCTATTTAAATTCTGATCGTCAAGAAGCGGAAGCAGAGCTACCCGTTTCCAAGACATCGCCAAAAGCCGAAGTCACTCTTCCAACGCAGTCTGAAAGTGGTATTTCCAAAGAAGCAACTGTTGCCTCCTCCTCGTTTGTACCAAATTACGTTGGGAAGGGCGATGAGATGAAACTCACTGCCAGCTTTACTCCTGTTCAAATATATTCCCAGCCTTCTCTTGCACCTTCCCAGCCTGCCCCTGCACCTTCCCAGCCTGCCCCTGCACCTTCCCAGCCTGCCCCTACATCTCCACCTGAAGCCGAGCCATATGACCCTGGAGTAAATGAAACGTTTATTCCTAATGTAGAGAGATGGCGGAATGATGTTGTAGCAGCTATAGCCGCATACGGTGGGCCGGCCAGTGAAGTCGACTTATTCCTCACGATTATGCATCGAGAAAGTAGAGGGCAGCCAGATGCTACCAACCCAACGAGCGGCGCTGCCGGTTTGATGCAACATATGCCCCAATACTGGGACCAAAGGGCTATTTCCGCCGGATACGCAGGGGCAAGCCCATATGATCCAATTGCAAACATAAACGTGAGTGCATGGCTGCTGTATCAGGCAGCCGGTGGAGGATGGGGCCACTGGTCAACATACTAGCCAATACCCTGTCAAGAAATTTTAAAACGAATTCTATGAAAAAATTTGATACCAGTTTTCCGCTTCTTCAATCGAAATTCAACTGATTATGATGATGGGCATTAGCGAAGTTCGATTCCTCTTAGATCGACATTCTATAGTCCCATCACGCTCTCTAGGTCAAAACTTTGTCGTCGATCCAAATATCGTTAGAAAAATAGTTCGATTAGCTGAACTGAGACCTGAGGACCAAGTACTAGAAATTGGTCCTGGCATCGGAGCTTTAACCTGCGGGCTAGTCGAAACAAAACGGGTAGTTGCTATTGAATTTGATCGCTATCTCCTGCCGCCACTTAATGAAATGCTACAGGAAGCTGAGATGTTGGAGAAAACTGAAATTCTTCATGCAGACGCAATGGAAATTAAATGGGGTGAGTTTTTCTCAACGAGGCCTGGTGTGTGGAAAATGATCTCGAATTTGCCATACAACATAAGCTCGACCCTACTGCTAAATATTTTAGACCATGCCCCGCAAGTTGCAGAGGGTTTAGTTATGGTGCAACGCGAGGTGGGAGAACGATTTGCAGCAAGCCCTGGAACTGCTAGCTATGGGATCCCCTCGGTTAAAGCACAGTATTGGTCAGAAGTTTCAATTGTTGGCAACGTACCACCGAAGGTATTTTTCCCGGCTCCAAAGATAGATTCGGTCCTGCTCAAATTTTCTCGGCGTTTAAATCTTGAGAAAGTTGATCTGGAGCTAATGTGGCGACTGGTCAAAACAGGATTTGGTCAAAGAAGAAAAATGCTCAGAAAATCTCTAAGGAGTCATATAGGCTCAGCTGAGTTTAATTCAGCTGGACTTGATCCAAAATCCCGTCCTCAGGATCTAACGGTAGATGATTGGGTATCTTTAGCAAACGCAGCCCAATATGGAGAACATAGTGACAGCAAATAAAGGCGTGAAAGTTGTTTCCCCTGCGAAGTTAACCTTATCCCTGCAAATCACAGGTAGGAGAGAAGACGGATACCATTTTATTGAGTCTGAGATGGTGACAATCGACTTGGTCGACTCTGTGTTCCTTAAGGAGGGTGAAAGGAAAGTCACCTACGAAGGCAAATACCCCATTAACCCTCATGCCAAAGAAGATTTAGTTCTTCGAGCTTTGAACTTCCTTGATGTTGATTCGGTAGTCACTGTTAGCAAAAGTATTCCTCCCCAAGGCGGCTTAGGAGGAGGCTCAGGTAATGCTGCAACAGTCCTTAGATACTTTGGATATTCGGATCTTGAGAAAGCAGTCAAGCTCGGAGCAGATGTGCCGTTTAACATTAAAGGGGGAAGAGCACGAGTTGCAGGAATCGGAGAAATTATTGAACCACTTACCTATAAAGAAATAACCTTTACGCTTCTCATACCAGATATTGGTTGCTCAACAACGGAGGTTTATAAGAAATGGGATCAGTTGGGGGGGCCTAAGGGGGAAAATGGAAATGATCTAGAGCAAGCTGCGTTACAGGTAAGCCCCGAGCTTTCCAAATGGAGAGATAAATTAGCAAAGCACACTGGGTTACAACCTAAACTAGCTGGCAGTGGGTCGACATGGTTTGTCGAGGGCTATTTCCCAGGTCAGGGATTTATAACAGCAAGAACCCTTCCATCATTTGACAAGACCTCGCCTAGCGAATTGTAACCCTAGGAAATTCTAGTAGTGAAGATTTATTTACTTTCCGCGTTGGCGCTGAGCGCGAGTTCGTTTCAGCATCTTTCGGTGCTTCTTCTTCCTCATCCTCTTTCGCCTTTTTTTAATAAGTGAACCCATAGGCGGTCTAACATACTGCAAAAAAACCCTAAATGCGCGTTATTGCTAGCATTCATCATTTGCTGGCTCTCAGATATTTAGTTTGATCGAAAAGCTCTTTCGAATTTCTGGCTCAAAAGGTAAATAATTCAACTAAGCGAATGTCTAAATACACGATTGGGCTGGAAATACGGTAGGTTCATTAGACATACAATGGCCCGTAGTTCAACTGGCAGAACGCCTGGTTTTGGTCCAGGAGGTTGCAGGTTCAAGTCCTGCCGGGCCAGCAACGAAGCTTTGGAATAAAACAAAATGCAACGAACCCCTGAAATCATCTGATAGAAATGGGTTTTCGATCTACGATTTAAATACCCTGACTTGATTCAAAGGAATTTCAATATGGAATTAGTAACCAAGAAGCGCTTGCACTTAATTTCTGGAAGATCCAATCTGCCTTTAGCGCAAGAAATCGCAGACCAACTTGGTGTCGAGCTTGATGAGCCAAATCTAGCTGAATTTGCAAATGGAGAGATTCACTGCAGATTCAGTGAATCTGTTCGAGGAGGGGATGTATTTATTATCCAAAGTCACTCTGCTGCAACAGATATGACCATAAATGATTCAATTATGGAACAGCTAATAATGGTTGATGCGGCTCGACGCGCATCAGCGAAGCGCATAACGGTAGTCTGCCCTTTCTATGGTTACGCAAGGCAGGATAGGAAATCCGAAGGAAGAGAACCGATCACAGCGCGCCTATTGGCTAATCTCTTTATCGCTGCAGGTGTCAGCAGGATGGTTTCGGTAGATCTGCATGCAGGCCAAATACAGGGATTCTTCGATAAACCAGTCGATCACTTAACTGCTATGCCAGTACTTGTGGATTATATGCGAACTTTTGGAGATGATTTAGTTATCGTTTCTCCAGACACTGGAAGAGTGAAAGTCGCAGAAAGATATGCATCCGAACTAACCGCAGACTTGGCAATAGTCCATAAGCGCCGCATCAAGAGTCAGAAAAATCGTGTTGAGGCTGGAGATGTACTAGGCGACGTAGATGGGAGAGTCTGCGTCTTGATTGACGACATGATCGACACAGGCGGGACCATCGTGGGCGCGGCTGAGCAGCTTGCCGATAGAGGAGCTAAGGAAGTGTATGCCTGCACGACCCATGGTGTTTTCTCTGACCCAGCTATAGAGCGCCTTGAAAATTCAGTAATCAAAGAAGTCGCCATGACTAACACCCTGCCGCTTCCTGAGGAGAAAAATATTTCGAAAATTAAAATACTATCTGTCGCCTCGATAATAGCTAACGCATTAGATGCTGTTTTTGAGGATACAAGCGTAAGTGAAATATTTGGGGGGAAGCATTTAAGCTAGGTGTCTGTCGAGGAACACAACGATAGACTTTTCATCTGGTAGAAATCTGCAAACCTCAACCGAGATTATTACAAGCAGGGAGAAATAGGCAATGGCTGAACTGGTACTGAATACAGAAGAAGGTCGTGATCTGGGAAGTCGTTCGACGAGGCGGCTCCGTCGCGAAGGGCGAGTCCCAGGCGTCTTATATGGATTGGGACAAGACCCAATGTCCTTTAGCGTAAACTACGCAGATCTACGCGGGTCCCTAACAACTGATGCAGGGTTAAATGCACTTATAGAAATTGAAATAGGAGGATCTAAACACCTATCAATATTAAAAGACCTCCAACGTCATCCAGTTCGAGATGAAGTCATTCACGTTGACTTTGTTCGGGTAGACCCAAATGAAGAACTCTCTGTTGATGTCAGACTCGTTATGACCGGAGATGCCAAAAAGGTCCGAGATGAGAACGGAATGGTTGATCAAACTATGTTCAGCCTTTCTGTGCTTTCACGCCCCCAATCCATACCCAATGAACTATTTGTAGATGTTTCCGATCTTGAGATCAATTCATCTGTACGCGTTGGGGATATCACTTTGCCAGAAGGGGTCCGAACTGAAGTTGACCTTGAGGAGACGGTTGCAGTTGGAACTGTCACTCGTTCCACTATGGAGGCCATGGCAGCTGAAGCGATGGCTGAAGCCGCCGCTGAAGAGGGCGAAGAAGGCGAAGAAGGTGCGTCCGATGAGGGTGAAGTTTCTGCCGACGATGGAGAAACTTCAGCCGAAGATGGCGAATAGCTAGTTCCGTGCGGCGAAAAAGACGCACTAGAAAGACTTTCAGCGGATCAACAGATTATCTCGTTGTTGGACTTGGAAATCCGGGAAAGAAATATCAAGGAACAAGACACAATATCGGCGCAGAAGTAGTCCACTCTCTTGAAGAACACTTCGACGTCCGTTTACGGAAAAGCAAAGCTCTCGCTCTTTGCGCCGAAGTCAAATCCGAAAATCAGAATCTAGTTATTGCAATACCCGAAACCTACATGAATGAGTCTGGACTATCTGCCAGAAAGCTAATGGATAGATATAGCATCTCTGAACCCTCTCAACTAGTCGTCATCCACGACGAATTAGATCTCCCAGTAGGAAAAATAAAAATAAAACTTGGAGGTGGCCTTGCTGGCCATAACGGTCTCAAATCTATCGAAAATCACCTTCATTCCAGAGAGTTCGCTCGGATCCGCATTGGCATTGGAGCTATTCGTGAGGGACAGAGAGGCCGAGACTTCGTCTTAAGTCGTCCAAGCAAGGACGATAGACAAGCATTGCTCCACTCCAAATCGATGGCTATCGACGCTCTTGAATATATCCAAAGACACGGCTACCAGGCGGCGATGAATAAGTTCAACGCGTGAGCTTCAGATCTATCCTAAACGCTCTTGGGGAAGAAGAATCTATCCTCGCGCTTGCCCGTCCTTCCATCCAAAGCATCTGTGTCCCCGAAAATGCTCAAGCTTGGGCTATCGCTTCATATATCCACCTCACTAGAGTCGAAACTCTATTTGTTGTGACTCCAACCATTGAGGAAGCTTCGAACCTTCACGCTGACCTTGGTTCAATGCTCGCCGATACACAAGTAGAACTTTTCCCAGCTTGGGAAATACTCCCATTTGAGCGGGTCAGTCCGACCCTGAACACCATGGGGCAGCGAATCAAAATTGGATGGGAGCTTCGAAACGCTAAAGGCCCAAAGGTTATCGTTTCGCCCATTAGAGCTACCACCCAGATCATTGCCCCAAACAAGGAGATCAAGCCAATTGTAGTGTCACGTAATGATGTCATTGACCTTCAAGAAACACTCGAAAAACTCATTCAAATGGGATACAGAAGAGTAGGCCAAGTAGAGAATAGGGGAGAGGTCGCAAATCGGGGATCCATACTTGACGTGTACCCTACTACCGCTCAAGCTCCGGTAAGGATAGACCTTTGGGGAGACGTAGTTGAGCGACTCGGGCAATTCTCAGTTTCTGATCAGTTGACAATTGCTGAAAAAGAACAAGTTCAAATTTTCCCTGCGCGTGAACTCCTTCCTTCAGAATCTATAAAAAATCGAGCCATGCGTCTAATCTCTTCTGACCCTTGGGGTCGAGCTCATTGGGAAAAAATTGCTGCCGGAGAAATATTTGACGGGATGGAATCGTGGCTTCCTTGGGTAGTAGATAAAGAAGAAACTATCCTTGATTACCTCCCCAAAAGCAGCAGGTTAATTTTCATAGATCCAGAGAGATCGAAGAGAAAAGTTGAAGAACTCTCTCACGACGAGAGCCGAATCGTTCCTGTATTATCCCAAACATGGAATATTCAGAACGAGGCCCTGACTAGGCGGCTGCATGTACCATTTGAAAGGATCTTCCAACAAGCGCCAGTTCCAGTTAAATCAATCAAGTCTTTCTCTGAAGAAGAGAGTCAGCCTGCGCTTAGGGCTAAAAGATGGCAACTAATAAGGCCAAGTAGCTCATTCGGTAAAGAGATACAACATTTGCTCGATCAAGATTACTCAGTTTATGCCATCGCTAATTCAAGAAAAACCAGAAAAGCATTCGGAAAATCAATTGAACGGGAGGGAATTAAAACTGAGATTCTTGAAACGCTAGACCACCCAGACTCCAGCCGGGCAGTTTACGTGCTTGATGGGCCTATCAGCCAAGGAGTTATCTTCCCCGCTATGAGAATCGCAGTTATATCTGAAGAAGACCTGACTGGGAGAAAACAATCAAAAAGGAC
>PBMJ01000012.1 GCA_002722525.1 Acidimicrobiaceae bacterium
AATAAAAAAAGGTGATATTATAGCTGACGGTCCATCTACAAAATTAGGTGAATTGGCATTAGGTAAAAATATAACCGTGGCTTTTATGCCTTGGCTTGGCTACAATTTTGAAGACTCAATCTTAATTTCCGAAAGATGCGTAAGAGATGATGTATTTACATCAGTTCATATAGAAGAGTATGAATTAATGTCTAGAGATACAAAATTAGGTACAGAAGAAATAACCCGAGATATACCAAATGTTAGCGAAGAAAGTCTTAAAAACCTTGATGAGTCAGGCATAGTTTATGTTGGCGCAGAAGTAAAGCCAGGCGATATTTTAGTAGGAAAAGTAACACCCAAAGGTGAAACTGAACTCACTCCAGAGGAACGACTTCTCAGAGCTATTTTCGGTGAAAAAGCGAGAGAAGTTAGAAATACTTCATTGGTAGTTCCACACGGTGAAACAGGAACTGTTATTGCAGTTGACATTTTTAAACGAGATGGAGAACATGAAGCAGAGTTACAACCAGGCGTTAATGAACTTGTCCGAGTCTATGTTGCTCAGAAACGCAAAATTAGTGTCGGAGATAAATTAGCTGGACGCCATGGCAACAAGGGTGTCATCTCGATTGTTCTTCCTGAGGAAGATATGCCATTTATGGAGGACGGTACACCTGTTGACGTCGTACTCAACCCCCTTGGTGTTCCTTCAAGAATGAATATCGGTCAAGTTCTCGAAGCCCACTTGGGTTATGCAGCTAGATGGGGATGGGAAGTTAACGGAAATCGTGTCGGTGATGATCCGGTATCAAATACTGCAAGAAAGACACGTCCTAAAACAACCCCATCAACTTTCATATCTACTCCTGTATTCGACGGAGCTAAATGGGATGAGACTGACCTAGCCGGAAAACATCCAACTATCCAGCAGATTTTTGAAAATCTAAATCCTGAAGCCGATAGTGGAGATCGAATGATAAAAGCTGATGGAAAGACTCAGCTTTATGATGGTCGTTCGGGAGAACCATTTGATAATCCAGTCATGGTTGGCTTTATGTATGTCCTCAAACTGCATCACCTCGTAGATGATAAAATACACGCTAGGTCTACTGGTCCATACAGTATGATCACCCAGCAGCCTTTAGGTGGTAAAGCTCAATTCGGTGGCCAACGATTTGGAGAAATGGAAGTCTGGGCCTTAGAGGCTTACGGTGCTGCGTATTGTCTCCAGGAGCTGCTGACTACTAAATCTGATGATGTCCTTGGACGTATCAAGGTTTATGAGGCAATTGTGATGGGGCAAAACATACCTGAGCCGGGGATACCGGAAAGTTTCAAAGTCCTCATTAAAGAAATGCAGTCACTCTGTCTAAATGTTGAGGTTCTTGACCTTGAAGGGATGCAGATTGAAATGCGAGAAATAGATGAGGATGTCTTCAGAACGAGTGAAGAACTCGGAATTGATATCTCACGTCCTGAGCGAGGATCTGATGAAGAAGATGCAGCAAGAGAAGCAGCCCGTAGCGGCGGAATGCGATAGGGACGGAGGTCAGAAATAATGCTTGATGTTAACGATTTCGATCAACTTCGTATTGGACTTGCAACTGCTGATTCAATTCGAACCTGGTCTAACGGGGAAGTTAAAAAACCTGAGACAATCAATTACCGAACTTTGAAGCCAGAGAAAGATGGCCTGTTTTGCGAAAAAATCTTCGGGCCTCAGAAAGATTGGGAATGCACCTGCGGAAAATACAAGCGTATTCGATTTAAGGGCATCATTTGTGAACGCTGCGGAGTTGAAGTTACACGCTCTAAAGTCCGACGTGAACGCATGGGCCACATTGAGCTAGCTGCACCTGCAGTCCATATTTGGTATCTACGTGGCACGAGGTCTTGGCTTGCATATCTTCTTATGGGATTAGAACCTCGAGAAGAACTTAAAGCAAAACAGCTAGAGAAAGTTATATATTTTGCAGCCAGTCTTGTTACATGGGTAGATGATGATAAACGAGATGAAGCTCTTGCTGATCTCGAGACAGAAATGCTCGAAGAGAAAGAGGCAATCTATAAAGAACGTGACGAGAGACTCGAACAGAGTCGGAAGGATCACGAAAGCGAGATAGCCGAGCTAGAAGAAGATGAAGCAAGTGAGGCTGAAATTAAAGCTGTTTCCAAACAGCTGACCAAAGACCTTGAAGCTATCACCGAAGAGTACGAGCTTGAAGTCGATTTATGCGAGCGTGCGTTTGAAGAGTTCAGAGGTTTATTCCCGCGCCAAATCGTTGAAGATGAATTGTTATGGCGTGAATTAGTAGATCGTTATGGAGAATACTTCGAAGGTGGTATGGGAGCTGACGCAATTGCTCAGCTTGTAGAGCGACTCGATTTCGATGAAGAAGAAATTAAACTCCGTGATGCAATTGATCCTCCAGCAGGTCAGAAGCCGCTCTCTGCTCAGAGGAAACAAAAAGCTATCAAGCGGCTGAAAATAGTATCTTCATTTAATCGACGTAACGAAAAAGGGAACCGAGTGAACAACCCGAGGGCTATGATTCTCGATGTTGTCCCCGTGATTCCTCCAGAACTGCGCCCGATGGTTCAGTTGGATGGTGGTCGATTTGCGACATCAGATCTTAATGACCTTTATCGAAGAGTGATTAACAGAAACAACCGGTTAAAGCGTTTACTTGATCTTGGAGCTCCGGCAATCATTGTAAATAACGAAAAAAGGATGCTCCAAGAGGCAGTCGATGCGTTATTCGATAATGGTCGACGAGGCCGTCCAGTAACCGGACCAGGAAACAGGCCCCTCAAGTCTTTATCAGACATGTTGAAAGGAAAGCAGGGACGCTTTAGGCAGAACCTTTTGGGGAAACGTGTTGACTATTCGGGACGATCAGTTATTGTGGTCGGACCTACACTTAAACTCCACCAGTGTGGGCTTCCTAAATTGATGGGACTTGAGCTATTTAAGCCATTTGTTATGAAACAGCTTGTTGCTGACAATATGGCTCCTAATATTAGATCAGCGAAGCGTATGGTTGAGCGACGACGACCAGCAGTATGGCCAGTCCTTGATGAGGTTATTAAGGAACACCCTGTACTCCTCAACCGAGCTCCTACATTGCACCGCTTGGGTATTCAGGCTTTTGAGCCAGTTCTGGTAGAAGGTAAAGCAATTCAACTTCATCCATTAGTTTGCACTGCGTTTAATGCTGATTTTGATGGTGACCAAATGGCGGTTCACCTTCCTTTGTCAGCAGAGGCTCAGGCTGAGGCCAGAGTCTTGATGCTTTCTATCAATAATATTCTTTCTCCTGCGAACGGAAATCCATTAACAGTTCCTACTCAAGACATGATTATCGGAGCTTACTACCTGACGGAAGAGATAGAAGGAGGAAAGGGAGAAGGCAAAATTTTCCGACGTATTGATCAGGTAGAACGGTCTCTCGAAGCCAAAGAGGTTGAACTGCATTCAAAAGTTACTTTCCGGTCGCCGCTGACTTTAAAGACTCCGGCGAATGGACAAGCAGCCGAATACCACGAAACAACTGTTGGTCGGATTCTATTTAACCATGCTCTTCCAGAAGATTTCCCATGGGTAAACAACAGTGTAACCAAGCGCGAAATGGGTGGAATTGTTGAAGACTTAGCTCGTAATTATCCAAAATCGACAGTTTCTCGAAGCCTTGATCAACTCAAAGATTTGTGCTTCTACTGGGCCATGAAGTCTGGTGTAACTGTCTCAGTAGATGACGTTAAGACACCTTCTACCAAAAAAGGAATTTTGGAAAAACACGAAAAAGAAGCTGAGAAAGTTGAAAATCAATTCCGCCGTGGAATTATTACAGACGGTGAGCGCCGCCAGAAGGAAGTTGAAATCTGGTCTCAAGCTACGGAAGAAGTTAAAAATGACATGGAGGCGGGACTGAAGGAAGAGACCTTTAACCCCATTGACATGATGGTTGGTTCCGGAGCTCGAGGAAATATGATGCAAGTGCGCCAGATCGCCGGCATGCGTGGTCTAGTAGCTAACCCCCGTGGTGACATGATCCCACGACCGATTAAAAGCAATTTCCGTGAGGGACTAGCAATGCTGGAATATTACATTGCTACTCCTGGAGCAAGAAAGGGCCTTGTTGATACGGCTCTCCGAACGGCAGACTCCGGATATTTAACTCGACGACTGGTTGATGTCGCCCAAGAAGTAATCATTAATAACGAGGACCCATTTGAAGATGGCCAGACACCTCCTTCGTCCTGGATTGATGACGTCTATCCTGAAGATTTCTATAGGGATAGTGAGGGAAATTACGTTGGTGAGGAGCCGAGCAGCCCAACAGATGTAAAAGAAAGGGCACATTTAAAGACTCGTATTTACGGCCGGATTCTTGCTGAAGATGTAACACTTTCAGATGGGACTATCTTCGAAAAGGCAACGATGGTGACTGAAGAAGTGATGAATCGAATGGCGAACGATCCTGATATTTCACGGGTTCGATGTCTTACTCCTTTGACCGATGAAAGTGAGCAGGGAATTTCTATCGCAAGTTACGGGATGTCCATGGCTACAGGAAGTTTTATTGAGATCGGTGAAGCGGTCGGTGTGATAGCAGCACAATCTATTGGCGAGCCGGGTACACAGCTAACAATGCGTACCTTTCATACTGGTGGGGTTGCAGGGAAAGACCTAGCAGGTGGTCTTCCGAGAGTAGTTGAACTATTTGAAGCTCGAACACCTAAAGGAGCTGCAACTTTAGCTCGAACATCTGGAGTGATCAGAATCAATGATGATGGGGCCCAAAGTAGGACTGTAACCATAGTTAGTGACGATGGTGAAGAGGACGTCTATGACAAGATTGCGATTGAAGCTCGACTCGAAGTTGTTGACGGGCAGGAGATTTCAGCTGGTGATCCAATCATAGAAGGCCCAAGAGATCCCAAAGAACTTCTTGAAATTCGCGGCATGAGGGAAACCCAGCGATACCTAGTGGAGCAAGTCCAAAGCGTTTATAGAGACCAGGGCGTTTCAATTCACGACAAACACATCGAGCTTATTGTTAGACAAATGACTCGACGTGTTATGGTGCAAGAACCAGGCGATTCAGATTTTCTCCCAGGTGAAAGTATCGATAGGCGAGTTTACGTTGAAGCAAATCGTGAGTTGGTCGAAGCTGGAAAACAACCAGCAGAAGCTCGGCCTCAACTTATGGGGATAACTAAGGCATCACTTGCAACTGACTCTTGGTTATCCGCAGCGTCGTTCCAAGAGACTACACGTGTGCTTACTGAAGCAGCTATCGAATCCCGTTCCGATAATCTTGTTGGGCTTAAAGAAAATATTATTATTGGAAAACTGATCCCAGCTGGGACAGGGCTTGGGTCCTATCGAGATTTCGAAGCGGATGCACCTGACTATGCCCCGATGGAGTTCTATTCTTCTGATGAAGATGGCGATGAAGACCTCTCAGAATGGTTGGCTTCCCAACCAGAGTTTCAAGAACCTGAGGAAATTGGAGAATTGAAAGAAGAGGAAACGCCACCATCACCCGAAGAATTTATTGGGTAAGAAAAAAGTTTCTAAAAAATCTTCCCAAGAAATACTTTCAGGGGTGTGGACTGGCCCAAACACTCGTAGGCTGGTTTGCTGGCTGTAAAATATCTTTACAACCAAACATTGAAGACATAAGGCTAAATAAGCCTTGGAGAAAAAATTGCCTACAATCCAACAGCTTGTCCGTAAAGGGAGAGATTCTAAGTTCCGAAAGGAAAAAACACCTGCGCTTAAAGGAGCTCCACAAAGACGCGGTGTTTGTACGAGGGTCTATACAGCAACACCGAAGAAGCCTAACTCAGCTCTTCGAAAAGTTGCTCGTGTTCGGTTAACAAGTGGGGCAGAAGTAACTGCATATATTCCTGGAGAAGGCCATAATTTACAAGAACACTCAATTGTGCTTGTCCGCGGAGGTCGTGTAAAAGATCTACCGGGCGTTCGCTATAAAGTAATCCGCGGCACACTAGACACGGCATCAGTCCGAGACCGAAAACAATCTCGGAGTCGTTATGGCGCAAAGAAAGATTAGGAAGTAGAACGAAATGCCTCGTAAAGGACCAGCAACGAGAAGAAGCCTCCAACCAGATCCTATTTACCGATCTACACTTGTGACTCAACTTGTTAACAAAATACTCCAACGAGGTAAGCGATCTGTAGCTGAACGCATCGTGTACGACGCGTTGAAAACAGTCGAAGAAAAAACAGGATCGGATCCTATTGATACGCTCAAACGAGCTATTGAGAATGTCCGACCTCAGCTTGAAGTCCGAAGTCGGCGAGTAGGCGGAGCTACATATCAAGTTCCCGTTGAAGTCCGCCCTAGAAGAGCTACGACACTAGCGATTCGCTGGCTTGTAGGCTTTGCGCGCGATCGTCGTGAGCGAACTATGGCGGATCGCCTAGCAAACGAATTACTAGATGCTTCAAATGGACTTGGGGCAACCGTAAAACGTAGGGAAGATACACATAAAATGGCTGAAGCAAATAAAGCGTTTGCTCATTATCGCTGGTAAGTGGTCTCTTACAAGATGAGAACAGTTCACTAATATATATTTGGGCTAATTAATCCACTGATGAACAAGGAAAAGTGAGATAACGATATGGCACGTCACCCTTTAGAAAAAACTCGAAATATCGGCATTATGGCGCACATTGATGCTGGAAAAACGACAACCACCGAACGGATTCTCTATTACACAGGACGCTCCTACAAAATTGGTGAAGTTCACGATGGGGCCGCCACCATGGACTGGATGGAACAAGAGCAGGAACGCGGCATTACAATTACATCTGCCGCAACTACATGCTATTGGAACGACCACCGCATTAATATCATTGATACACCTGGTCACGTCGACTTTACGGTAGAGGTCGAAAGGTCCTTGCGAGTCTTAGATGGAACTGTCGCTGTCTTTGATGGCGTGGCTGGAGTAGAACCACAGTCTGAGACTGTTTGGAGACAAGCCGAAAAATACAGTGTTCCTCGGATGTGCTTTGTTAATAAGATGGACAGGACAGGGGCAGACTTTTATTTCGTTGTTGACACTATAAAAGAGCGCTTAACCGACAATTATGTAGTCCTTCAGCTGCCTATAGGTGCAGAAGCAGACTACCAAGGGATCGTTGATCTAATTACCATGAAGGCACTTATTTGGCAGGGAGAAGACCTTGGCGCTTCATGGGATGAAGTTGATATACCCGATGATCTTGCGGACAAAGCTGAAGAATATCGAGAGATGATGCTGGACAAACTTTCTGAATTTGATGAAACGATTATGGAGAAGTATCTAGAAGAGCAAGAAATCACTGAAGAAGACCTCAAGAGCGCTATCCGCGAAGGGACACTACACCATGGTCTTGTTCCTGTACTTAATGGGACTGCCTTTAAAAATAAGGGTGTACAGCCTCTTCTTGATGCGGTAGTTGACTATCTCCCATCACCCCTTGATATTCCCGAAATAGTCGGGACAAGCGTTAAGGGAGAAGAAGAAGTAACCCGAAAGGTTTCTGACGATGAACCTTTCTCAGCCTTAGCTTTTAAAATTATGACTGATCCACATGTAGGACGTCTTGCGTTTTTCCGAGTGTATTCAGGCTCTTTAGAAAAAGGGTCACAAATTCTTAACCCTCGTACGGGTAACAAGGAGCGAATGGGACGAATCTTGGAAATGCACGCTAATGACCGTGAGGACGTTGATGCTGTCTATACCGGCGACATTATGGCAGCAATAGGAATTAAAGATGTGAGGACAGGAGATTCGCTTGTAGCGATTGACAAGCCTCTTATTCTAGAAGAGATGACATTCCCTGATCCTGTTATCGACGTTGCAGTTGAACCAAAATCTAAGGCGGATCAAGAAAAACTATCTAAAGCTTTAATGGCTCTTTCTCAGGAAGATCCCACATTCCGAGTCCATACAGATCAAGAAACAGCGCAAACTATTCTTTCCGGTATGGGAGAACTCCACCTAGAAGTTCTTGTTGACCGAATGCTTAGAGAATTTAATGTGGACGCATCTGTCGGGAAACCGCAAGTTGCCTATCGTGAAACAATTACAAAAGAAGTTACGACAACGTATACCCATAAAAAACAAACAGGCGGATCCGGACAATTTGCGGAGGTTGAAATTGATGTTCGACCTGCGCAGCCCGGTGAAGGCTATACGTTCGACGATAATATTTCTGGCGGGAGAATCCCCAAAGAATATATTCCAGCTGTCGATGCCGGGATCAAAGAGGCAATGACATCCGGCGTTCTAGCAGGGTTTCCTGTCGTTGACATACAGGTCGAACTAAATGACGGGAAGTTCCATGATGTTGACTCTTCTGATATGGCATTTAAGATCGCAGGGACAATGGCTTTTAAGGAAGCTGCTAGGAAAGCCCGCCCTGCATTATTAGAGCCGATAATGGCTGTAGAAGTCGTAACTCCTGATAACTACCTTGGAGGTGTTGTCGGGGATTTAAATAGTAGGCGTGGCCAAGTGCAAGGAACAGAACAGCGCGGTAACAATCAGGTGGTAAATGCGCTAGTTCCTTTGTCTGAAATGTTTGGATATGTCGGTGATTTGCGTACCATGTCATCTGGAAGAGCAAATTACACAATGCAATTCGATTCCTACCAACAAATGCCAGCAAGTGTGCAGGAGGAGGTTGTTACTCGCTTACGTGGTGAGTGACTTTGTAGGGATTGTCATAAAATGAAATTGCTCAGCTAGAGTAAATAGCCGTGCATTAGTTTGGTGGTTTACCACCAGTAAGAAAAAGACAAAATCCGGTTGAGGCCGGTTTACTAGAAAGAACCTGAGGGAAATACAATGGCCAAGGAGACGTTTGAGCGAAATAAACCTCACGTCAATGTGGGGACGATGGGTCACATCGACCACGGAAAGACGACACTAACAGCTGCAATCACTAAGGTACTTAGTGACAACGTTGATGGAAGTCAATTCACTGAATTTGAGAATATTGATAAGGCGCCAGAAGAACGTGAACGTGGTATCACGATCAATGTGGCTCACGTAGAGTACGAGACGGATAATCGTCATTATGCTCACGTGGATATGCCTGGTCACGCTGACTATATAAAGAACATGATTACGGGCGCCGCTCAGGTGGATGGGGCTATTCTCGTAGTTTCGGCCGCTGATGGCCCTATGCCTCAAACTCGTGAGCATGTCCTTCTTGCTCGTCAGGTTGGAGTTCCTAAAATTATCGTTGCCCTTAACAAGGTTGACATGGTTGACGATGATGAACTTATAGAGTTAGTTGAAATGGAAGTTAGGGAACTTCTTGATGAATATGATTTCCCAGGAGACGAAACTCCGATATACCCAGTGTCAGCACTGAAAGCGCTTGAGGGTGATGCTGATGCTGCTACTCAGATCCTTGAACTGATGAGTCAGGTAGACGAATATATTCCACTTCCTGAGCGAGATGTTGACAAACCATTTCTTATGCCCATTGAAGATGTTTTCTCTATTACTGGTCGAGGGACTGTAGTAACGGGGAAAATTGAACAAGGAGTAGTTCATACCGGTGACTCCATTGAGATTATCGGGATAAAGGAAACACAAACTACAACCTGTACCGGCGTTGAAATGTTCCGAAAATTGCTTGATGAAGGACAGGCTGGAGATAATATTGGTGCCCTTCTTAGAGGAATTGAAAAGGAAGAAGTGAGCCGAGGTCAGGTGCTTGCAGCTCCTGGAAGCATTACGCCACATACGAAATTTGAAGCAGAAGTATATGTGCTCTCTAAAGAAGAAGGCGGCAGGCATAAGCCATTTTTCTCCAACTACCGGCCACAATTCTATTTCCGGACTACAGATGTCACTGGAACGATCAATCTTCCAGATGGAACGGAGATGTGCATGCCTGGCGATAACACCAAGATGGACGTTGAGTTAATCGCTCCGATAGCAATGGACGAAGGACTTCGTTTCGCTATTCGAGAAGGTGGAAGAACCGTAGGCGCTGGCGCTGTTACAAAGATTGTCGAATAAGAGAGAAATCTGAATGGCATCGGGTCAAAAAATCAGAATTCGATTGAAAGCATATGACCACGAAGTCATCGATCAATCAACGAAAAAAATTGTTGAAACAGTAAAGAGAACAGAGGCTAATATACGCGGCCCTATACCTCTCCCTACTGAAAAACATCGTTTCACAGTTATCCGATCACCGCATAAGTACAAAGATTCAAGAGAGCATTTTGAAATGCGGATTCATAAAAGACTGCTCGACATTCTTGAACCTTCTGCTAAAACGGTTGATTCATTGCAGCGACTTGATCTACCTGCAGGGATAGACATAGAAATTAAAATTCAGCAGTCCTAATTGATAACCAGCTCTAAGCCTTTTTTAAAAGAACTCTTTGTATGCCTGTGCAGCATTAGATATCCATCTTCTGTGGCTTTAATTTCCTTAGATTATCTAAGTTCTATCGGGTTGGAGGTTGCAGCATGTGTGGATATGCTTGACCCCTGTGGTGACAAGATATGTCACTGAATTGACGTCCAAGTAAGCCGTCAGTTTTTATCGGAACTACTTGGCAAATCGGAAATACAGCGCTCTTTGAAGAAACATGTTTGAGCGTTATCGCAGATGGCCTCGGCCATAGGGACTGAACTACAGGAAAGAACTCGAGGGTTACCTCATGACGAACAAGGCAATAGTCGCTCAAAAGGTCGGTATGACTCAGATCTGGGATGAAGAAAATCGCGTCGTTCCTGTGACCGTTCTTCGAGTTCCTCCCTGCCGCGTCGTTCAGATCAAAACAAAACTTGTCGATGGCTATAACGCTTTGCAAGTAACATTTGGTGAAGTCGAACCACAATTGCTGAACCAGCCTGAAGTCGGACATTTCAACAAAGCTGGTGTGGAGCCAGGAAAAAAACTTCTCGAACTCCGCCTAGACGAAGTTGAAGAATATGAGATCGGCCAGAAAATCAGCGTAGATATTCTTGGTAAAGGTGAACTCGTTGACGTTACAGCAGTTAGTAAGGGGAAAGGGTTTGCTGGCGTCATGAAAAGACACGGATTTGCAGGTCAAAGGGCCAGCCATGGGGCCCACAAAGTACATCGTAAACCTGGAGCTATCGGCCAATGTGCAACACCGTCTAGGGTATTTAAAGGAAAGAAAATGCCTGGGCGAATGGGTTCGCAAAAAACCACAATTCAGAATTTGGAAGTTGTGCAGTCGAATGATGAAGAAGAAACGCTCCTTATCAAGGGGTCGGTTCCTGGCCCTCGAGGTGCAACCGTATTGATCCGTAACGCTGTTAAGGCCGTACCTGTCGGAGGGAGTAGCTAATGGCGACAATCGGCGTTCTGAAAGTTACTGGAGGCAAGGCAGGAAGTATAGAACTTGATGATGGCATCTTTGGAATTGAACCAAATGTTCCAGTAATGCATCAAGTTGTTAATGCTCAGCTGGCAGCAAAAAGGGCCGGAACTCATAGCACAAAAACCAGAGCTGAAGTTAGAGGAGGCGGTGCAAAGCCTTGGAAACAAAAAGGAACAGGACGTGCAAGAGTAGGGTCATCTAGGGTCCCGCAATGGCGTGGTGGTGGAGTTGCTATGGGTCCAAAGCCAAGAGATTACTCGCAACGAACCCCAAAGAAAATGAAACGACTTGCTCTGTATTCTGCGTTATCAGACAGAGCATCAGAAAATAATGTTCTAGTTGTTGAAGGTTGGAGTTTCGAACAGCCTAAAACTAAAGAAGCGAAAGATGCCCTAAGTTCTATTGGAGCAGAAGGGAAAGTGCTTCTTGTTATTGATGATACAGACACCAATACGCGAAAAAGTTTCCGTAATCTCACTAATGCTCATGTAATTTCTCCGACTCAATTAAATGTCTTTGATGTTTTGTCAAATGATATGGTCGTCTTCACTAAAGGGAATCTTCCCACAAGCATGACCAAGGAGAACCCCTCAAGTGGTTCTGAGAATTCCATTGAGGACTTATCGGAGGAGTCATGAGCGACAACCGAGACATCATTGTGAAGCCAATTGTAAGCGAAAAATCTTATGAGCTTTTAGAGCAGAACGTCTACACGTTTGAGGTGAACCCAGACGCAACAAAGCCACAGATAAGAAATGCAGTTGAAGATCTTTTCGGCGTTCGTGTTTTAAAAGTAAACACTTTAAACCGAAAAGGAAAACGAAAGAGGAACAGGCGTAATTTCACGTATGGATGCCGTTCCGATCAAAAACGAGCCCTTGTTACCCTTGCTGAGGGTGACTCAATCGAATTGTTCGACGTATAGGAAATCTCATGGTAATAAGAAGACGAAAACCTACAAGTCCCGGACGGCGCTTCCAAACCCAAGCTGATTTTTCAGAAATTACCAAAAGCTATCCTGAGAAATCACTTACTACTAGTAAGCCCAAAACTGGTGGGAGAAATAATTACGGACGAAAAACTTCACGACACCGAGGTGGTGGCCACAAACAACTATACAGAAAAGTAGATTTTCGCCGGGATAAGAGCGGTGTTCCCGCAACTGTTGCTGCAATAGAGTATGACCCGAATAGAACGTGCCGCATTGCTCTCCTTCATTATCATGATGGTGAAAAGCGTTATATTCTTGCACCAAGTGCACTAGCTGTTGGTGATGTCCTGCGTTCTGGTCAAGGCTCAGAGATACGTCCTGGGAATGCATTACCTCTTCGATATATTCCTGTTGGAACGGTACTGCACAATATTGAATTACGTCCCGGTGCTGGAGGTAAATTGGCTCGAAGCGCTGGATCTAGCGTTCAACTTGTTGCTAAGGAGGGTGGGTATGCCACACTTCGGCTTCCTAGTACCGAAATGCGAAGAGTTCCGATAGATGTGATGGCTACTGTTGGCTCAGTAGGAAATGCGGAACATGAACTAATAAAAATCGGCAAAGCCGGGCGGAATAGATGGAAAGGGAAGCGTCCACAGACCCGAGGTGTGGCTATGAATCCTGTCGATCACCCACATGGTGGTGGTGAAGGAAAAACTTCGGGTGGACGCCATCCTGTTTCCCCATGGGGGAAACCAGAGAAGAGAACAAGAAAGAAGAAGAAACAATCTCAGCAAATGATTGTTCGAAGACGTCGTACTCGAGGATCACGAAGGTAGAGGATTTAGCATGCCAAGAAGTCTCAAAAAAGGCCCGTTTGTTGACGGCCATCTTCTCAAAAAGATAGATGGTCTTAACTCTTCAGGGTCGAAGGAAGTAATAAAGACATGGTCTCGTCGATCAACCATCATTCCGGACATGATTGGTCATACTATCGCAGTACATGACGGCCGTAAGCACGTCCCCGTTTACATCACAGAAACAATGGTTGGTCATAAGCTAGGTGAATTTGCACCTACTAGGACTTTTAGATTTCATGCCGGCCAAGAACGAGGGGTCAATCGCTAATGCCAGCAGTTAAAACTAACGAACGACCAGGTACGAGAGCTCAAGTCAAGCATGTTCGTTCTTCTGCATCCAAAGCACGGGAAGTTCTTAATCTGATTCGTAACAAATCTTTTCAGGAAGCATCAGATCTCTTGATGTTCTCTGAACGAAGAATCAGCGATACTGTTCAAAAGTGTTTAAACTCAGCAGCTGCAAATGCTGAGAATAATGATGGGATTTCATCCGAGGAGTTGTATGTAACTGCATGCTATGCAGATGAAGGCCCGACGATGAAGAGATGGAGACCGAGGGCTCGCGGGCGTGCTACAAGAATACTAAAGCGAACATGCCATATTACGATAATCCTTGCTAGATACACACCGGAAGAGCTTGAAGAGATACGAAATAGAGCTGAGCTGAAGGGTGCATCCTTGGCGCCGAGTGCTGCAGAAGCAAGACGGCGAAGAGTTGAAAAATCTAAGGAAGCAGCAAGCGATACTCAAGATGAAGAAATGCAGGATCTTGCTGAAGAACTTCAGGAAAATGATGAAGAGCAAGACTCGTCTGAAGAAATAGAAGAAATAAATGAAATTGCCGGTGAAGTTCAGGATGACGCTGAGGAGCAAGAATCTTCTGAAGAAGATGATGGATCGAGTCCTTATGGCGCTGGGTCTGCTACTGCCGAAGATGATGGTTCGCAGCCATCCGAAGAGTATCAAATCAAAGGCAAGGTAAGTTCAAAAATTTACCACCCACCAGAATCTCCTTTTTTCTCTCGGACTAAAGCCGATGTTTGGTTTACAACGTCGGAAGTAGCAGAAAAAGCGGGATTTTCTTTACCTGCGAGTATGCAGGGCAACAATGAAGATGATCAACCATTTTCCAAAAACGAAAATGAGGAGACAGGTGAAGATAATGAAACTGAGGAGAGTGAGTAATGGGTCAGAAAGTTAATCCATACGGGTTTCGTCTTGGGGTAACAACCGACTGGAAATCTAGGTGGTTTGCCGATCGAGAATATGCGGATTTTGTTATCGAAGACTGGAAGATTCGCGACTTTCTCATGACAGAGCTTCCTCATGCTGCCATCTCGAGAGTTGAAGTTGAACGAACAGGAAATCGGGACAAGCTTCGTATCGATGTTCACACCGCAAGGCCAGGAATAGTAATCGGTCGAAAAGGTGCAGAAGCTGACCGTCTACGCGCTGGACTGACAGAAATTACAGGAAATCCAAAGGTCCAGTTAAATATTCAAGAAATCAAGCAACCTGAGCTAGACGCTGCATTAATCGCTCAAGGAGTCGCTGATCAACTCACTGGTCGTGTTGCCTTTAGAAGGGCAATGAAGCGTGCTGTGCAGAACGCCCAAAAAGCTGGAGCTCTTGGTATCAGAGTCCAATGTTCAGGTCGACTTGGAGGAGCAGAAATGTCTCGATCTGAATGGTATCGCGAAGGGCGAGTTCCACTTCATACGCTTCGTGCCGACATAGATTATGGCTTTAGGGAGGCGCATACTACCTATGGCAGGATAGGGGTAAAGGTTTGGATATACAGAGGGGATATTCTTCCCTACAAGGTGCAAGCTGAAGAGAAGATAGCGCGAGAGGCCGCTATGGCAGTTGGTGAGACAGCAGGACCTAGCCATCCTAAACAGGTGGTCTCCTCCTCAGCCGCAAGAAATAAGCCATCGAATGAAGAAGAAGGTGATGTAACAGAGCTAGCACCACTAGTTCAGGAAGCTGACCCAGAGTTCGAGAAACTACTTGATGAAGAAGAACAAATCGCACGAATGACAAATGAAAAACACCAAACACCCACATTTCGACCTGGGGAGGCTGACTAATGCTTATGCCTAAGAAAGTAGCTCACCGGAAGCATCAGCGCGGCCGAATGAAGGGGAACGCTAAAGGCGGTAATCAAGTCGTATTTGGTGAATTTGGTATTCAAGCCCTCGAACCTGGATGGATTACTGCACGTCAGATTGAGGCTGCACGTATCGCAATGACCCGCCATATCCGACGTGGAGGCAAGGTCTGGATAAATGTCTTCCCTGACAAGCCTGTGACAGAAAAGCCTGCAGAAACACGAATGGGTTCTGGGAAAGGTAATCCTGAACGTTGGGTTGCTGTAGTTCGCCCGGGAAAAGTGTTATTTGAACTCTCCTATAGCGATGAAGTAGTTGCAAGAGAGGCCATTGATCGAGCTATTCAGAAGCTTCCAATTAAGGCAAAATTCGTTACTCGTAAGGAAGGTTTCTAATGGCCAGAGGGAAAGTACTTAAGGAACTTAGCGATAACGATTTGATTGTTGCTTTAAATGACTCCAAAGAAGAGTTGTTTAATCTGCGATTCCAATTAGTCACTGGGCAATTGGATAATTACAGCAGGATAAAGGAAGTTAAAAAGAATGTTGCTAGAGCAATGACAGAGCTTCGTGAAAGAGAGATAGCAGCAGCAGAAGAGTTGGAGGAAAGCGATGACTGAAGGAATTATCCAACGACCAAATCGGCGTAAAGTTCGTGAAGGCCTTGTTGTCTCAAATGGCATGGATAAGACTGCCGTTGTTGCGATTGTCGACCGGGTTCGTCATCGTAGATATAACAAAACTGTTCAAAGGACAACAAAGCTTTTTGTCCATGATGCGGAAAATGATTTGAATGTGGGAGATCGCGTTCGGATACAGGAAACCAGGCCACTATCAAAGAAAAAGCGCTGGCGCCTGGTAGAGATATTGGAGCGTGCAAGATGATTCAGCAAGAATCACGTTTGAAAATCGCCGATAACTCAGGCGCTAAAGAAGTACTTTGTATCAAAGTCCTTGGAGGCTCCAAAAGGCGATACGCAAGTATTGGGGATGTATTTGTAGCATCGGTCAAAGATGCTATTCCCGGCGCTCAAGTTAAAAAAGGTGACGTCGTTAAGTGCGTCATTGTTCGAACTAAGAAAGAATGCCGACGATCAGATGGTTCCTATATTCGATTTGATGAAAATGCAGCTGTTCTGATAAACGAAGCCAGACAACCTAGAGGTACTCGTATTTTCGGGCCAGTAGGGCGCGAGTTGAGAGAGAAACAATTCATGCGAATAGTTTCTTTGGCCCCGGAGGTGTTGTGATATGAAGATCAGAAAAGGTGATAGGGTCGTAGTCCTTTCGGGCAAAGATAGAGGGAAAGAAGGAGAAGTTTCCTTCGTGTCTCCGAAGGATGGCAGGGTTATCGTCGATGGTGTCAATATTTCTAAAAAACATCAGAGACCCACTAGAGAAACAATGCAAGGCGGGATTATCGATAAAGAAATGCCAATTAGCGTTTCCAATGTAGCTGTGATTAGCCCACAAGATGGTAAGCCCACTCGAGTTGGGTATCGGACTGCTAATGACGGATCAAAGGTAAGAATTTGCCGTCGAACAGGGGCTGATCTCTAATGGCGACTATTCAAAAACCTCGATTAAAGGAAAGATACCAAACGGAAATCCGGCAGATGCTTCAGAACAGCTTAGGAAAATCCAATATTATGGAAGTTCCCAAAGTCTCTAAAATTGTTGTCAACATGGGAGTCGGAGAAGCGGTGACACGTTCGGCTGCTCTTGAAGGAGCTATTGATGACCTAGCTGTCATCACTGGACAGAGGCCTATGGTTACCAGAGCAAAGAAATCAATTGCGGGTTTCAAACTACGTGAGGGGAATCCAATTGGGGCGAAAGTGACTCTGCGAGGGGATCGTATGTACGAATTCCTTGATCGGTTAATCAACTTGGCGATACCTCGAGTGAGAGATTTCCGTGGCCTTTCCTTAAAGTCTTTTGATGGGAATGGAAACTACACATTTGGAGTGACCGAGCAATTGATATTTCCAGAAATCGAATATGACAAAATCGACTCAACCCGTGGTATGGACATAACCATTGTCACCACAGCAAACAATGATCAGGAAGGACGAGTTTTATTAGATTCGTTCTCGTTTCCATTCCGAACCGAAGGAAATTAGCAATATGGCAAAGAAAGCTTTAGTTAATAAACAACGTAAGACCCCAAAATATAAGGTACGAGCCTATACCCGGTGTAGGCGATGCGGGAGACCTCGCTCTGTGTATCGGAAGTTTGGATTGTGCCGAGTGTGTCTCCGAGAGTTGGCTCACGCAGGGGACCTTCCAGGTGTTACAAAGGCCAGCTGGTAGGGGGTAATTGGACATGACAATGACTGATCCAGTAGCAGATATGCTGACACGAATTCGTAATGCGAACACTGCTATG
Source organism: Acidimicrobiaceae bacterium (assembly GCA_002722525.1). GTDB lineage: Bacteria > Actinomycetota > Acidimicrobiia > Acidimicrobiales > UBA8592 > UBA8592. Next base: position 17,675 of record PBMJ01000012.1, read on the forward strand.
CACGACGATGTGGATATGCCTTCTTCGAGACTAAAAGAGTCTCTTGCGGACCTTCTTCAGAAGGAAGGTTACATTCAGAATTATATGGTTTCCGAAAATGAAGATGAGCCGGGAAAAACGCTCACAATCGAGATGAAGTATTCTCCGACTCGCTCAAGAGTAATCTCAGGAATTAAGCGAGTTTCAAAACCTGGATTAAGGGTATATTCGAAATCAAATGATATTCCAAGGGTACTGGGTGGTTTGGGAGTTGCTGTTGTCTCAACCAGTCAAGGCCTGATGAGCGATCGAGAAGCAAGAAAACGCCATATGGGTGGCGAAATACTTTGCTACGTCTGGTAAAGGGGAATATGAAATGTCACGCATAGGAAAAACTCCAGTACTGATACCAACGAGTGTTGATATAGCCATTGATGGAGCAAATATTGAAGTCAAAGGCGCTAAAGGAAGCTTAAATCTAGTTCTTCCTGAAGGCATTTTCATTACACAAGAAGATGAAAGTTTGGTCGTCCACCGTGAGAATGATGAACGACAGTCAAAAGCGCTACATGGCCTAACGAGGTCACTCATAAATAATATGGTCATTGGAGTCACTGAAGGTTACTCCAAACAACTGGAGTTAGTTGGAGTTGGTTACCGAGTCCAGGCTAAAGGTAAAACGAATCTTGAGTTCCAGCTTGGGTTTAGTCATCCTGTGAACGTATCAGCACCTGATGGAATTGAATTTGATGTTCCTTCCCCCACTGAATTGAATATCTCCGGAATTGATAAACAAATGGTGGGTCAAGTGGCCGCCGATATACGAGCATTGAAAAAACCTGAGCCCTATAAAGGGAAAGGTATTCGCTATGCCGGTGAGCATATTCTTCGTAAAGCTGGAAAGGCAGTGAAGTAGGTTTCAGTTATGGTTAATTCAGCAAAGCAAAAAAGAGAAGGTCGAATACGCCGCCACAATAGACTGCGTCGGAAAATTCGTGGTTCCGGTGACCGTCCTAGACTTGCCGTGTTCCGGTCAAATCGCAATATCTACGCGCAAATCATTGATGATGATAAAGGACACACATTGGTTGCAGCTTCAAGTCTTGAAGAAGAGGTTCGAAGTAGTGGGATAAAAGGAATCGAAGCAGCTGAAAAGATAGGCCAGTTGTTAGGGCAGCGAGCAAAAGCTGCTGGAATTGACTCGATTGTTTTCGATCGAGGCGGACTGAAATATCATGGACGTATAGCTGCAGTAGCAAATGCAGCCCGAGAAACAGGATTAGAATTCTAATGGAAGAACAAGAAGAAAAAGCCCCNGGAGAACTTAGAGACTCCAGAGTTATTCATATAAACCGAGTAGCCAAAGTAGTAAANGGAGGCCNCCGTTTTTCCTTTACAGNACTAGTTGTNGTAGGTGATGGTGCTGGTCGTGTCGGTTTGGGGTATGGAAAAGCCAAAGAAGTNCCTCTTGCNATACAAAAGGGAACAGAGGAGGCAAAGCGNAATTTATTCCAAGTTCCCATGGCAGGGTCGACGGTAACTCATCCAGTAATAGGAGAACAGGGGGCTGGTCGAGTCATGCTAAANCCTGCCGCTCCTGGTACTGGAGTTATAGCTGGAGGTGCAGCACGCGTGATTCTAGAAGAAGCAGGAATTAAAGATGTGCTATGTAAGTCATTAGGGTCTCCGAATCACATTAATGTCGCCCGGGCGACTATTGATGGCCTTGCAAATCTTCAACGACCTGATCAGATCGGGTCTCTTCGCGGCTTAGATCCTGAAGAATTTGTACCAACAGGAATGCTTAACGCATATAAGGAATCCGAGCGCACCGTTAGGTCATTAAATAAGGGTTAATTATGGGATTAAAAGTTACTCAAATACGGTCTTCTATAGGTACAAAACCGAAACAGCGAGGAACATTACGTGCCCTTGGACTAGGACGAATAGGTAAAACTCACGTTTTACCTGACAAACCTGAGATTCGAGGCATGCTTGCTAAAGTCTCACATCTTGTGGAATTTCAAGAAGTAGCCGAGTAATACAGAGGGACAAGGGAGAAAACACACATGAAAATACATGACTTACAACCTCAACCCGGAGCTAACCGTCACCCAAAGAGAGTCGCGCGCGGAATTGGAGGAAAAGGTGGAAAAACTGCAGGCCGAGGAACTAAAGGGCAACGAGCAAGAGGTACGGTCCCAGTTGGATTTGAAGGTGGGCAGAATCCATTACACCTTCGCCTTCCCAAACTTCGAGGATTTAACAATCCTTTTAGGGTCGAGTATCAAGCTATCAACATAGACACTCTTGACGCTCTCGGAGAGGCAGAGATAACGCCTGAACTACTTAGAGAAAAAGGCCTTCTCCGAAAAAAGTCTTTGCTAAAAATTCTCGGCCGTGGTGAGGTAAATTCAAAGTTGGAAGTCTCAGCTCATGCATTTTCGAAATCTGCTGAGGAAGCTATTCAAACTGCTGGAGGAACGATCACTGTGATACCCAAACCTTGGGGAGACAGAAGGCCTCCAGCACAAGGGAACGCATTAACAAACCGCTAGAGACTAATTTAAGTTAGGGAAAATTATGGCAGCCAATGTCTTGAATATGTTTCGAATAGAGGACTTAAGAAATAAAGTCCTTTTTACTCTTGGCATGATCTTCATATACCGGCTTGGTTGCTTTGTGCCCGCCCCCGGAATAGATATAGACGCGATTCAGCTTCTAAAAGAAACTACTGATGAAAATGGAGGGGCATTAGCATTCTTACGTCTGTTTTCAGGTGGTGCTTTAACTCAGTTCGCTATCTTCGCATTAGGGATAATGCCCTATATTACTGCTTCAATTATCATGCAGATCCTTGGAGTCGTTATCCCCCGTGTTGAGCAATGGCAACAAATGGGTGCAGTGGGGCAGCGAAAGATTACTCAAGCTACTAGGTATATGACTATCGGTATCGCCCTTCTACAATCAACTGCTTTCGCATTTCTATTCCATAATGGTGGAGGCGGATTCGGTAGCGGTCCTAGTAGCGGAACGCAATTAGACCTTCTACCTAATTTTACTGCTCCGCGTGTTGCTCTGGTTGTACTAACACTTACAGCAGGAACTGCTCTCTTGATGTGGATGGGAGAACTCATCAGCCAAAAAGGTATCGGAAACGGGATGTCATTGATTATCTTCGCTTCTGTTGTTTCATCATTACCAAATCAAGGCGCATTAGTCCGTACAGATGCGGGAATGGGTGGATTGCTTGGAGTAATAGTCCTGTTCACTGCACTTCTTGTAGGGATCGTATTTGTGGAACAAGGACAGAGAAGAATTCCTGTCCAATTTGCAAAGCGAGTCGTTGGGAGAAAACAGTACGGCGGGCAGAATACATACATTCCCTTGAAAGTTAATCAGTCAGGTGTGATCCCGATTATCTTTGCTAGTTCAGTTCTTTATCTACCCCAACTTCTTGTTTCCGTATTGCCATCTGACAGCGACCCAGCCAATAAAACTTGGGGTGAGTCAATCCAAAGTTGGATTGATAGCAATCTGGTGGTTAGCGATAGCCCCTTCTATCTATTGTTCTTTGGTTTGCTAATCGTCGGATTTTCCTACTTCTACACTGCAATAACTTTCGACCCTGTAAAGCAAGCTGACAACATCCGAAAGCAGGGCGGCTTCATTCCCGGGATTCGGCCCGGCCCTCAGACCGAAAGATATCTAGGCAGAATTTTGAATCGAATTACACTTGCAGGTGCGCTATTTATAGCTATGGTAGCTCTTCTTCCAACTTTCATACTTGCCAAAGTTCTTGACCAAGGTAATGTTGGGCAGGTTTCCTTCGGCGGCATCTCAATCCTCATTGCGGTTGGAGTTGCTCTAGAAACGATGAAACAGATCGATAGCCAGTTGATGATGAGAAATTATGAAGGTTTCCTCAAGTGATTTATCTGCTAATCAAAAACCTAATGGAAGTTAATCCATGCCAATAGGAATGGTAATTTTAGGGCGACAGGGATCGGGGAAGGGCACCCAAGCTATACGGATCGCTGAATCCTATGGCGTTGTCCATATCAGTACTGGCGATATGTTACGAGCTGCTGTCGCAGAGGGGACAGAGCTAGGTCTTAAAGCAAAATCTATTATGGATGCAGGTGACCTAGTCCCAGATTCTGTCATTAATGGAATAGTTGAAGAGCGCCTGTTGAAACAAGACGTCCAGAGCGGTGGCTTTCTTCTAGATGGATTTCCGAGAACTGTAGGTCAAGCTGAAGCACTATTAACTTACGCGGAAGATGATTTACGCTTAGCGTTAAATCTTGATGTGTCAATTGATGAGGTGATGACTCGGATGCTTTCGAGAGGTCGAGACGATGACACTGCTGAAGCAATAACTCGCAGGCTTGAGCTGTATGAAACTGAAACTGCACCTTTATTAGATTGGTTTGCAGAAAGAGGGATTCTCAAGATTGTTGATGGAAATGGAACGGAAACCGACGTTTTTAGCCGATTAAGGGCAGTAATAGAAGAGATTTCTGAGAAATGATCTACTTATTACACCAATATTACGACATACCTATTTACGGGTTGGGGAGTGGATTTTACGACGGTAGGATTCCCTGTCGGCCTCGCGCGCTTTTGCGAGCCTCCAAAGATAGAAAAACAAGCAAAAAAGGAGTATGACACTGGCGAAATCAAAGGAAGATGCGATTGTAATGGAAGGGACGGTAGTCGAACCTCTTCCAAATGCAATGTTCCGCGTAGAACTAGAGAATGGACACAAAGTCTTAGCTCATATATCTGGAAAGATGCGAATGCACTACATACGTATTCTTCCCGGAGATAAAGTTCAGGTGGAATTAACACCTTACGACCTTGAACGTGGACGCATCACTTACAGGTATAAATAAGTGTCAAAATACAGAGGCAAAGTATGAAAGTTCGAACCAGCGTTAAGAGAATGTGTGACAAATGTCGGGTCATTCGCCGGCAAGGTGTTGTTCGCGTTATCTGTACGAACCCTAGACATAAGCAGAGGCAGGGATAAAAGATGGCAAGAATTGCTGGAGTAGACATACCGCGTGAAAAACGAGCTGTAGTTTCGTTGACATACATTTACGGAATTGGCAGCACATTAGCCTCGCATGTCTGCGAAGCCACTGGAATAAACGAGGAAACTAGAGTCAAAAACCTAACAGATGAAGAAGTCGCAAAGTTACGGAGTTATGTAGAAGGCGAAATGCATGTTGAGGGAGATCTCCGTCGAGAGGTTTCACAAGATATAAAGCGAAAGATGGAAATCGGCTGCTACCAAGGTCTTCGCCATAGACGAGGGCTGCCTGTAAGAGGACAGCGTACTCATACAAATGCTCGGACACGAAAAGGTCCTAAAAAGACAGTGGCTGGTAAGAAAAAGGTACTTAAATAATTATGGCTGACTCAAATACTGGTGCTCGTAGATCAAGAAAGCGTGAACGCAAAAATGTCGTTCACGGGGTAGCCCACATAAAGAGCTCCTTCAATAACACTATCGTTTCTATTAGCGACCAGCAGGGGAATATTCTAGCTTGGTCATCTGCTGGGAATGTCGGTTTTAAGGGATCTCGTAAAAGCACTCCATTTGCTGCACAACTTGCCGCAGAGCAATGTGCTCGAAAGGCGATGGAGCATGGTGTAAAGAAAGTCGATGTCCAGGTAAAGGGTCCTGGCTCAGGAAGAGAGACTGCTATTCGCTCACTTCAGACAGCTGGCATTGAAGTAACAGGTATAAAAGATGTTACTCCTCTCCCGCATAACGGTTGCCGCTTAGTAAAGCGTCGGAGGGTCTGATATGTCTCGATATACAGGTCCCAAAGCTCGTGTTTCTCGGCGTCTAGGTATGAACGTATGGGGCACAAAAGGCGAAACAGCTGCTCTTGAAAAACGTCCCTACCCACCGGGTGAGCATGGACGAACGCGACGAAGAGGCAATTCATCTGAGTATCTGTTGCAACTACAAGAAAAACAGAAAGCCCGATTTACTTATGGGTTAACTGAGCGCCAATTTCGTAACATATTTAAGGAAGCAAGCCGAAGAGAAGGCGTTACTGGTGACAATATGTTGCGCTACCTTGAACTCCGACTTGACAATTTTGTTTACCGTGCTGGATGGGCTTCTACTCGGCCGCAAGCTAGACAATTTGTGAACCACGGACATCTTCGCGTTAATGGCCAGAGAGTTGATATTCCTAGCTACCGGCTTCGTAAAGATGATCAAGTTACTCTTAAAGACAAAGCACGTGAAATGGTCCTTGTTCAATGGAATAAGGACGTTTTGGATCGAAATCCTCCGCCATGGATGGATATGATTGAAGATGGCTTTGGAGCTCTTGTTCGAGAACTTCCAGTCCGAGAACAGATAGATGTCCCTATACGTGAACAGCTCATTGTTGAGCTTTATAGCAAGTAACCCAAAATAATTTAAAAAAATATATAACGTCCCAGAGGTGAAAATCATGCTTGTGATTCAAAGACCAAAAATAGAATCCATTAACGAAGAGGAAGAGAATAAACAAAAATTCTCGGTGTCTCCACTAGAGCCCGGATTCGGACATACGCTCGGTAACTCACTGCGCCGAACACTCCTTTCCTCAATACCAGGTGCTGCCATCACTCAAGTCAATTTTGATGATGCAATACATGAATTCGATGTAATAGATGGGGTTCATGAAGATGTAACGGATATCCTTCTTAACCTCAAAGACGTCGTTGTTCGGCTTGATAGTGATGAGCCTGCTGTTCTTCGTCTAGATGCACAAGGCCCAGGTGAAGTTACAGCCGGCCAATTTAGCCAGACTGCGGACGTTGAAGTTCTCTCAGAAGATTTAGTAGTTGCGACGCTTAGTCAAAATGGCCGAATCGGTATGGAAGTAACTATTGAAAAAGGCCGTGGCTACATATCCGCTGAAGGGAATAAAGTATCTACCACTGTAGGGCAAATACCAGTAGATTCTATATTCTCACCAGTTCGGAGAGTTAGTTTTGAAGTTGAGCCGACTCGTGTAGAGCAATCCACCGACTTTGATCGGTTAACTCTCGAAATAGAGACTGACGGTTCAATGTCTCCTAGAGAAGCCCTTGCGTCAGCAGGAGGGACACTCCGAAACCTTATTCAGCTAGTTGAAGAAATGAGTGAGGAACCTCAGAGCCTCGAACTCACCGAAGTAGTTACTGGAACAGCCGGATCTCCTGACCTAGAACTTGGTATCGAAGATCTAGAACTCTCTGAACGGCCAAATAATTGTCTCAAGAGAGCCCAAATTCATACAATTGGTGAACTTATTCTGAAATCAGAAGCTGACTTACTATCAATCACAAACTTTGGACAGAAGTCTCTTGATGAAATCATTGAGAAACTCGATGAGCGAGGACACCAACTCGCTCTTAAAGACTAGGAATATCGATGGTTGGAAAGCCAAGGAAAGGTCGTCGATTTGGTGGGAGCTCTGCTCACCAAAAAGCAATGATGGGTAACCTCGTTGCCTCACTCATAGCTGCTGAAGCAATTGTGACAACTGAAGCTAAAGCTAAGGCGATGCGTCCAGTCGCTGAAAAAATAATTACGAAAGCTAAGAAAGGTGGACTTCATAACCACCGACAAATTATAGCTTTCTTAAGGGATCAGGAAATAGCAGACAAATTGATGGAAGATGTCGGACCTCGGTATGCTGACCGCCCTGGTGGCTATACAAGGATTCTTAAAGTAGGTCCTCGGTATGGCGATAATGCCCCTATGGCTCGAATCGAGCTTGTCTAACTATCAAAGTATCTCCGGCAATGATCCGGCCTAATGCCCCATCGATCGCCCCTCCTCCTGAAGGGCAAACAAGGTACAAACTGACTGTCTCATATGACGGAACTACTTTCCATGGTTTTGCGAAAAACCCTGATGTGGAAACTGTTGAAGGACTTTTGGTTGAGGCATTACAAAAAGTACTTGGGAAAGCTCCAACACTAACCTGTGCTGGAAGGACCGATGCAGGTGTTCATGCTAAAGCTCAGATAGTTTCCTTTGACTCAGTTCCATTTGAAATAAACAGAATACAAAATGCACTAAATGCTCTCTGTCATCCATCGGTTGTAATTACTTCCATCGAAGAAACTACGGATGATTTTAATGCTAGATTTTCAGCAAAAAGTAGGACTTACCGTTATCAAATCCTCAATCAAGCTCACCCAGACCCATTCCTTTCTCGATATACATGGCATGTATATTCGCCGATATCTATAGAAAAGTTGAAAACTGCAGGACAGGAGCTTCTTGGAGAACACGACTTTAGTTCATTCTGTCGGAAAAATATTATGGAAATTGGTGGGCAAAAAGTACCCGCTTCGCTAATTAGAGAAATCAAAACCTTGCGTTGGGAGGTACCTGACAAGAATCTGATTGAACTCTGGGTAACTGCAAATGCATTTTGTCATCAAATGGTCCGTTCAATAACTGGAACCCTAGTGGATATAGGAGTAGGAAAAATCGACGAATTTTCAATGTTAGAAATCCTGAATGCACGTGATCGAAACATGGCCGGACAAGTAGCCCCTCCTCATGGATTAACCCTATGGAATGTGAACTATTAAGTACCTAAGAAAAATCTTCCTTACTGACCCTCTGACGGTTGTCTCATGAAGCCAATAACCGTATCGTAGAAAGGTGCCAAGTTCCATGAAGTACTTGGGTAATCTTGGTAATAGACTGAAAGTAACATGACCACATATAGTCCTAAAAAATCTGACATAGAGCGAACATGGCATCTTATTGATGCTGATGGTCTCATTCTTGGCCGCATGGCTTCAGAAATCGCCAAACTTCTCCGCGGAAAGCATAAGCCCACATATTCACCACATATGGATATGGGAGACCATGTCATTATCGTCAATGCAGACAAAGTGGTCTTAAGTAGCGATAAAGCAAATAAAAAAATCGTATACCGGCACTCAGGGTTTCCAGGGGGAATTAAATCACGTTCCTATGATAATTTTTTGCAGGAGAACCCCACCGATGCTGTTCGTCAAACAATTCGAGGTATGCTGCCCAAAAATAGACTTGGCAGACAGCAACTAAAAAAGCTTCAGGTCTATGCGGGGGCTGAACACCCACATAGTGCACAAAAACCTGAACCTATGGAACTAGCTCAAGCTAAATCTAGAGAATCTTAAGGAAATTATGACTGTCCATATTGCACACACAACTGGTCGAAGAAAACGGGCAATAGCACGTGTCCGCGTTCGAATTGGTACCGGAACGATAACTGTTAATGGAAGGTCCATAGAAGATTTCTTTCCATCTGATACCCATCGAATGATAATTACGGAGCCACTCAGGAACACAAAAACTGAAACTGCATATGATATTGACGCAACGATTCATGGTGGAGGATCAAGTGGTCAAGCTGGAGCTTTAAGATTAGGGATTGCTCGAGCTCTAGTCGATATCGACGGTGAATTCAGAGAAGGATTAAAGAAGTCAGGCTTTCTTACCCGAGACTCTCGAAAGAAGGAGTCAAAGAAATACGGACTAAAGAAGGCCCGTAAAGCTCCTCAGTTCTCCAAGCGTTAAATGCCTTTCCCTTCTCAGGGAATTATGATTAGTAGAGTCCGCCAGATAACTTGTGAAAGTAAGGTCTGTATGGGAACTCTATTAAGATTTTTTGGTCAGAATGTCTCCTAAGTTTGGTACAGATGGGGTTCGTGGTCGAGCTTTCGTGGATCTCAGGCCGGAGTGGGTAACCAATCTTGCTATTTCTGCTTCAGATGTTCTCCAATCAGACACAGTTGTCATTGGTAGCGATGGTCGGGCAAGCGGGAAAGACTTTGTGAATGCATTGCGAATAGGATTTGACTCTAAGGGGCTATCAGTTTGGTACATGGGAACTGTTCCCACGCCGGCCCTTGCCCATGCTGCCGCAACTCATGGAATTGCAGCGGCAATGGTCTCAGCGTCCCACAATCGTTCACAAGACAATGGAATCAAATTACTTTCTGCCGGCGGTAAAAAATTAACGGATCACGCTCAAAGGGAGATCGAAGCAATTCTGGAGTCTGATGATTTCCCTAATCTCACACAGGGGTCTGACTATGTTGAGCCTAGTCATAGCTATCTCGCTAATGATTGGGTCTCCACTCTTCAAGAGAGTATTAAAGATAGAAGCTTAAGCGGGATCTCACTTGTTGTAGATTGCGCCAATGGAGCAGCATCAGCCTTCGCCGCACGTACTCTCAGAGAGTTGGGAGCAAGAGTGACCAGCATTCATGATGTCCCAGATGGAAATAATATCAACGAAGACTGTGGCTCAACGAATCTTGCATCTCTTCAAACAGTAGTAAGAGACAATAACGCTGATCTAGGATTGGCATTTGACGGAGATGCCGATCGGGTACTGGCCGTAGATCAACAAGGTCGGGTTATCGATGGAGACTTTATGATCGCTATATGTGCTGAAGACTTAAAGAGTCGCGAAGCTCTTAATGGCAACACTGCAGTCGTAACTGTAATGACTAATCTAGGATTCCATCTTGCAATGAAAGAAAAGCAGATACATGTGCATCAAACACCAGTTGGTGATCGACAAGTTCTAGCTGCATTGGAGGAGAATGATTGGTCGCTTGGTGGAGAACAATCAGGCCATATAATCTTTAGCGACCTTTCTACTACTGGAGACGGGCTACTAACAGGAATACAACTTCTCGATATCATTGGCCGATCAAACAAACCACTGGATGAACTTGCTGATTCTGCGATGGTCAGATACCCACAGGTCTTAAAACAAGTCAACTTGTCCACAACAACCGTGGATATTGAAAGTTCGTTAACTGAAGATATAGCTAATGCTGAAATAGAGCTGGGAGATAGTGGCAGAGTCCTCGTAAGGAGATCAGGAACTGAACCAGTTTTAAGAATTATGGTTGAATCTTTAGAAGATGAAATAGCCGAATCTACTGCAAATAAGCTGGTTTTAGCTGCAGAATCCTATTTAGCGGTATCTTAATCAGGCTAAATCACTCTCTTTAGAGAGTTGAGCCTTAACTAAGTCTCTAGAATAAATGTATGTGTGGAATTATCGCTATTATTCGAAGGCCAGCGCAGCGCGAAGCCCCTACTGCAACGCGGGTGAGAAAGTTAATCGATTCCATTCCTGATGTCACACCGGAAGATCTTCAAGGTATCCATCTACTAATTGAATCTCTTGTATTGCTAGAAAATGAAACCTCTGGGGTGCCAGGAACAATCTCATTATTGGATGACTCTAAATTGCTCACACTACTTATCGAAAAGTGCCAATTAATCGAAACTTCCGTTGCTGATCTTGAAAGAACTCTTGATCAGGCTAGTTCTGATCTTCAAGATATTGAAAAGATCAACGCCTGTATCATTCAGGTAAAAGATCTTGTTTGGTCGCTTCGTAATGACCGTGTCAGGCTAATTAATTCTGTTCGTGAACTATGCCAAGACAAGAGAGAAAGAGCATTAGTCGAAGCCTTTACATCAATTCATGAAGCTCTTTCCGCCCTCGATAGCTTAGAAGTTCGGGGAAGAGACTCAGCTGGTCTACATGTGATGATCCAACATCATGCCTTAGACCTAAACGACCCAACGCTCTTATCAGAAATTGCAGATCGCTCATCTGATAATGATTTTAAATCTGGTTCAATTCGAGTAGTTGATGGACAAATAAGTTTTGTCTACAAAACAGCTTCAGAAATAGGTCAGCTCGGCGACAATACTCTGGTGTTACGAAAAGCAATCATGTCGGACAAATTACTCCATCGTGCACTCGCAAGCAGTCAGGCATCGGCTGTTGTTGTTGGGCATACTAGATGGGCAAGCATCGGAATTATTTCTGAACCGAATGCTCATCCTCTGAATTCAGAACAAGAAGGTCAGGGCGAAATGCCCTACGTCGTGGCAGCTATCAACGGCGATGTTGATAACTTCGCTGATCTAAAAGAAATAGAAGACCTTATGATCTCACCTGTTATTACTTCAGATTCTAAAGTAATGCCGACTTTAATGGCTCAGCATCTCAGCAAGGAAGAAAGCGATACGTCATTAGTTGCTGAAGCATTTAGAAAGACTGCTCGATCTCTCCAAGGCTCAGTTGCGGTTGTCGCCAATGCAGCTTCAGATCCTGAGAATCTCCATCTAGCTCTTCGGGGTAGCGGGCAAGGGCTATATGTCGGTTTAGCTGAAGATGCTTACATTGTTGCTAGTGAGCCCTATGGATTTATTGAAAGAACACAGAAATACTTACGATTGGATGGGGAATCAGCAGATAACGGAAGTACGAGCACTGAACCTGGTGAAATTATTTCCTTGTCAAAGAGCAACGCCGGAACAATAGAAGGAATCAGTCGAACATCGTATGATGGGAAATCGCTTCCAGTAAACGAAGAGGAAATTGAGACTGCAGGTATTACTTCCAGAGACATAGACCGGAGAAGTTATCCCCATTTTTTATTAAAGGAAATAACTGAAGCCCCTGACTCATTCCAAAAAACTCTCAGAGGAAAAATAATTGATCTCGAAGGAAATCTTAGTGTCAAATTAGAAGAGAGCACTTTCCCGAGCAGTCTCAAAAAGAAGTTTCAAAATGGAGAGTTCAAAGAGATTTTTGTTATCGGGCAGGGAACTGCAGCAGTCGCTGGTAATAGCTTGGCTGCATTCCTAAACGAGGAAATAGATATTCGAGTTGAATCTCTTCCATCAACAGAATTATCTGGATTCCGACTACGTCCGGATATGACGAATACTTTTGTCGTTGCAATTAGCCAATCCGGAACGACCACCGACACTAACCGGACAGTAGATCTTGTCCGCGCCCGAGGAGGGACAGTTGTGTCGATAGTTAACCGTCGAGATTCAGAACTAACAAAAAAATCTGACGGCGTCCTCTACACCTCCGATGGGCGAGATATAGAGATGAGCGTTGCTTCGACTAAAGCCTTCTATTCACAAATAGCTGCTGGGTTTCTTTTGGGGATTGCGATTTCAGAATCGATAGCTAGCTCCACAAGTAAAGCAAGCACCAACGAAAGAACAAATACTTTACTTTTTGGACTTAAAGAGCTTCCTAACCTAATGAGGGAAGTGCTTTCAGAGCAGGAAAAAATATCCGAGATCGCAACTGAGTTAGCACCTGCAAAAAAATATTGGGCCATAGTCGGAAATGGTTTGAACATTGTCGCCGCAAAGGAAATTAGAATCAAACTCTCTGAACTCTGCTACAAATCAATAGCGGCAGATTTTACTGAAGATAAGAAGCACATTGACCTTTCAGCTGAACCTATGATCCTCGTTTGTGCTGCTGGACTAGAAGGTTCGGTCGCTGCCGATGCGGCGAAAGAAGTAGCTATATATCGTGCCCATAAGGCTACTCCAGTAGTAATCACAGACACTCCAGAAGTTTTCTCTTCCGCTCTAAAAGTCATTGAAGTTCCGTCTACTACTAAGGAACTAGCATTTATCTTGTCAACGATGGCCGGCCATATATTCGGCTATGAAGCGGCACTATCTATTGATGCTCAGGCAACTCCATTTAGAGAGGTCCGCTCTGCGATCGAATTGGCAGTTGCACAGAACCCGGACATGACCGGAGAAGTTATGTTAGGGAACCTGAAACCACAAATTCAAAAAGCCTCCCAAGTATTTTTTGACGGTCTACGTTCCGGTGACTATAACGGTAACCTAGAAGCAAGTACAGCGACGAAAATTCTCATAATGCTCAAATACTCGTTAGGGAATATTCCACTTGATTCGTATCAAATAGACTTTGGGAAAGTCGGGACACCAGCAACTATTCTCGAAGATCTGGTTGCTTCCTTGACTGTTGGGATAGAAGAACTAACTCGAACTATAGACACGATTAAGCATCAAGCAAAGACAGTGACAGTTGGAATATCTAGATCAGATGAGGAAATTATTCAATTGCCACTTGTTCGAGAATTACTTGAGTCTGGTACGCCAAGAGACAGAGTTAGCTATCGGAACCTACGTTGTTTAGAAGCACTTAATAATGGGGTACAAGATGTGACGGGGTATATTCGGTATTCGATAGACGGGGCTCCTGATGTTGCGCAATTACACATTGTTGATCGAGGTGGAATAGCAGTTGATCTAGTATCAAGAGTGGAAAGAGACCCCAAACTCCGAGGTAGTAAGCACCTTGTTGCATCTGATCAGAACGTGATGATCACTAAAGGGCGAAATGATGATCGGACGATAATCTTAGTGCCTGAAGTGAAAGATCAGCAGACAGTCGGACTTACATTACTTCATGTAAGACTAGAAAAATACGTCGATGAGCACATAGCTAAACTAATACTTGAGAGGTATCAGAATCGCTATGCAAAGCTTTATGATTTTGTAACTGAGACAGAACCAACGTTTCGCAGTGACCTTCTATCCACGATCCCTCTATCAGATCTATTGATGTCTCCTATTGCAGGCCTAGCAGAATTATGGCGAAATTGATCACGTACAGGATTTTATGCTGATGATACCAATCGTAACTCCAAGCGAAATGAAGGCTATCGATGCATCTTCTGAGCAGCCTCTTGACGTTCTTATACAGCGGGCTGGAAGCGCTGTAGCGTGGTCTGCACGGAAATTTCTCAACGGAACCTACGGAAAACGTGTCGTAGTGATCTATGGGAAAGGCAATAACGGAAAAGATGGAAGGGTTGCCGCATCCTATCTTCGGAAATGGGGGATAAAGACTGTCGAATATTCTGTTACAGAAGCCCCAAAACAACTCCCCAAGTGTGACCTTGTTATTGATGCCGCATACGGGACTGGAATTCGGGGAGAATATATTGCGCCCATTACAGACGTACCTGTGATTGCCGTTGATATTCCAAGTGGTATCGATGGTTTAACAGGTGAAGTAATGGGACTTCCTATGAACTCTAATAAGACAACTACCTTTCAGGCTTTAAAACCCGGTCATCTAATTCCTCCTGGAAGTAGTTATGTCGGTGAGATTGAAGTAGTTGATATTGGCCTAGATACTTCACATATTGAAACATTCCTAGTTCAGCGTTCAGACATTGCGACATGGCTTCCGAAAAAATTAACAACGGAACACAAATGGAAGTCAGCGTGCTGGATAATTGGCGGTTCTGCAGGAATGGACGGGGCTCTATCTCTAGCAGCAGAAGCCGCTCAACGAGGAGGGTCAGGCTATGTTCGTATAAGTACTCCTGGAACCATGCCCATAGGCCCAATAGAAGCCGTTTCATATTTTATTCCTGAAGAAGGGTGGGAAGAAGACTTCCAGAACAATTCGAATAAATTTTCTTCTGGAATCATCGGCCCAGGTCTTGCAGTATCAAGTTCAAATACTAAATCCATCCAAAAAGCAGTTTCTAACTCTGAGATCCCCCTTGTAGTAGATGGGGGTGCCATCAAAGCTTTAGGTGAGAATCTTGAAATTTTGCAAACGAGGAAACCTGACACGATTTTTACTCCCCATGAACGTGAGTTCGAAGATTTAGTTGGGTCTAGGCCAAGTCCCCAGCGGATTGAGGATGTTTTAAGAGCTGCAAAATTAACTAATTCCATTGTGTTGCTTAAAGGTCCAATTACGGTTGTAGCTAATCCTGAAGGACGTTGTTTGGTTGTAGCAAACGGTGATCATAGGTTAGCTACTGCTGGAACTGGCGATGTACTTGCAGGGATTATCGGCGCTCTTCTAGCTCAGGGAGTTCCAAGTTTGGAAGCTGCAGCTATGGGCGCCTGGGTACATGCAGAAGCTGGACAATTTTCGTTTAAACATGGGATGGTGGCATCTGACCTTATGAACCTAATTCCGGAGGTATTACATGAGACCGACGTGGGCTGATATAGATCTTGAAGCAATTAAACACAATGTCCAAGAGATATCTCAAGTAGTTTCGCCTGCAATTCTTTGTGCTGTTGTCAAAGCTGATGGATATGGACATGGAGCAATTCCGGTAGCTCGAGCAGCTGTATCTGCAGGAGCAAAGTGGTTGGCAGTTGCCTTGGTCGAAGAAGGAATCGCTCTTCGTGAAGCCGGTATCGAAGCTCCGATTTTGCTTTTGTCAGAACCCCGACCAAGAGAGATGGTACAGGTTGCCGAATATGGGCTAAGGCCAGCCGTATACAGCGGAGAGGGTATTGCAGCTGCAGCTGCAGCAGCAACTCAGGTGAATAAAGAAATCCATGTCCACTTGAAAATAGATACGGGGATGCGTCGAGTCGGAGTTGACCCTGATTTAGCTCTTACTTTAGCTCAAGCGATATCAGAAAAGTCATCTTTGATACTTGATGGTCTATGGACTCACTGTGCTGTCGCAAATAATCCTTCTAATCCGTTTACCGATAAGCAGCTCGCTCGCTTCGACGAGGTAGTTAAAAAAATAAGAGCTGAAGGTATAAGCTCTAACATGCTGCATAGCGCTAATTCTGCTCTGGCAATTAACAATCCAGAAGGAAGGTTTGACCTTGTTCGATGTGGGTTAGCAGTGTATGGCCTCTCACCTTTAGAGGGAATAGATGCAGCATTAGATCTTCGTCCGGCAATGAAAGTTCGTTCTGAAGTTTCGTATGTCAAGACAATTGAAGCCGGAGAGGGCGTTTCTTATGGGCTAAGTTGGGCAGCTCAGCAAAGCACTAAGCTCGCAACTGTCCCGATGGGATATGCAGACGGGTTACGTCGTGATGCTGGTCATCGAGGAGGGGAAGTCCTTATCGGTGGAAAGCGGCACCCTATCGTTGGAAACGTTACGATGGATCAGTTCTTGGTTGATTGCGGAGAGAATGAAGTAGCCTCTGGAGATGAGGTAGTGATATTGGGTCCTCAAGGCGACGACCATATTTCGGCAGCAGAATGGGCTGAGATATTTGAGACGATCACATATGAAATTATTTGCGGAATAGAAAGTCGAATTCCGCGAAGATATTCGTAATTCGGGAGTGGTTAGGGATGCTTACAGATATTGATGGAATAGAAGTTGGGAATTGGAGCGATACAGGAGCAAAAACTGGATGCACGGTAATACTGTTCCCAGAGGGAACGGCTGCATCGGGTGAGATTCGCGGTGGAGCACCAGCAACAAGAGATTTTGCATTACTGCATCCCAGCCGGCTAGTAGAGCATATAAATGCAGTCGTACTCTCCGGTGGGTCAGCTTATGGTTTAGCAGCTTGCGACGGAGTAATGAGTTTTCTTGAAGAGCGGGGACAAGGCTTTGCCACAGCTTCAGGTAAAGTTCCTATCGTCGTAGGGATGTCACTCTTTGATCTTGGCGAGGGTGACTCTACAAAACGGCCCGGTGCAAAGCAAGGAAAGGAAGCTGCGGAAATAGCTTCCTCAACTAAAACCGACGTTGGGTTAATCGGGGCAGGTACAGGTGCGACAATTTCTAAGTGGAGAGGTAAGGAGTATGCGAAGTTCGGTGGTATCGGCTCAGCCACGTGTAGGTCCGGGGAGCTCATGGTTTCTGCATTGCTGGCGGTAAATGCTAGTGGTGATATAGATGATGGCACAGTCAGCCAATCGATACTCGATGGGACTTTTGAGTTTCCTGAAATTGTTCCATTTGAGAACACGACGATAGGAGTTGTTGTAACCAATGCCAGATTGACAAAAGGCGAATGTTTTCTAACTAGCCAGAGCGCGCATGATGGCTTTGCTAAAGCCATCTTTCCCGCACACACCCAAGGGGATGGCGATGCCATTGTTGTAGCAGCTACAGGAACTATAGAAGCTTCTTTAGGAGAAGTTCGACTTCTTGCAACTGTGGCGGTTGAAAAAGCAATACGAAGTGTCGGAAAAGGAACGTAGCTTGAAATACAATCCCGACCTCTATTTGGAGATGATCTTAGACTTACA
>PBMJ01000013.1 GCA_002722525.1 Acidimicrobiaceae bacterium
ATTGATGGACTTTTGGAAGCTTCAGCCTCGACGCTCGAAAACATCTAATCTAAATCTTTAAAGAACTCCTGTAAGTCTTCTACTACAAGGTGCGGTTCCTCAGCCGCAGCGAAATGCCCACCCCGTGGCATAACCGTGTATCGCTGTAAATTACAGTATTCTTCTAGGATCTTTCGTGGCAAGTGAACAACGTCTTTCGGGAAAATAGCGAAAGCTGTTGGTGCTTCCAACCGTGGCATCCGGTCGTGAGCCAGAGGCCATGGCTTTTTGAAATGCTCATGATAAATCCGTAACGAAGAGCCAATTGAACCAGTGCACCAATACAGCGCCGCTGTAGTACATAAATGCTCTCTAGTGAAAGAATCCTCAACGTTCCCAGAATTATCGCTCCAATTCCTTCGCCGTTCCCATATCCATGCAGCAGTAGCTATAGGTGAATCTGTCAGTCCGTATGCAAGAGTTTGAGGATCCAAAAGGTGTGCTGTGACATGTGAACGTATAGTGCTCTCCGCTTCAGCACTTCGCTCTAATTTCCATGTTTCATCCTCTTCCCAAACATCCTCAGGGAGAGTCCTTCGATCAACTCCCGGTATTAAACTGAGGCTGAGATGAGCCCCAATTAATGAATTCGCGTACTCATGTGATAAGTGCGCTGTAACTAGAGCACCCCAATCTCCTCCATGGGCACAAAATCGATCATGCCCGAGAACTTCGGTCATCAGAATATTCCAAAGCTCTGCGACTCGACGGACGTCAACACCAGAATGGGCTAGTGGAGTGGAAAAAGCAAAACCCGGAAGCGATGGAACATAAACATCGAAACTATCTTCTGGGTTCCCACCATATTTTTCAGGGTCACTCAGTGGACCGATGACATCCTTAAAGTCCCAAAACGTCCATGGCCAGCCATGAGTTAAGACGATGGGCTTTGGATTAGGTCCTCGCCCAGGTGCATGAAGATAATGGATCGGGACCCCTTCTATCTCCACTACATAATTGTCCCATTCGTTTATTTGATCTGATATTTTTTTCCAGTCCCATTCTGAGACCCAAAAATCTACCATCTCCTGAAGCCATGATCTTGGCACCCCGTATACCCATTTATCTTCTCCAATAATGTCAGGCCATCTGGTTTCTTTCAGTCTCCGAAACATCATGTCAAGGGTGTCCGGATCGAAATCCACTGTTATTTTTTCTGGTGACTTCACTTCTCTGCTCTCCTAACTCGCATTTCAGATACCATGATCGAACACGTAGTCTGATAGTTAATAAATTTTTGTGTATCTTCTCGAACAATTCTCTGACTGCTTTCTTTAAGATAGAAGCGCTCGAACCAATCCGATGTGCCAGTAAACCAAAGTTCGCTTATTCCATCAATCACTGATCTTTTTGATTTCTGGCCGTACAAGTATTCGATATCAGTGTTCTGAGCATACCTTTCCATTCCATGATGCTCTCGGGCTATATCGATATGTCGCTGGTAGTGCTTGTAGAACGCTTCACTACTAAGGTCTTCCTTCTTACTGACGAGCGAAACCTGCTTTAGGCCGGGATACTTTCCGACGTTATTGCCACGCTCATAAGACCAAGCGGTAACTTTCCTGACTGAAAGGCCGACATCTCCAATAGGTTCAGGAGAAGTCGACCATATAATCCCCTGAAACTGCTCTTCGAATTCCTGCACACCGCGCAATGTCATGAGAGGAGCCTGATCTGATACTGAATCAATAGAAATAATATTTGTATCAGAAATTCTTTCAGATGGATCTGGTATCCGGTCGAAATAAATATGCGCGTAGACGTTTTCGCAGTTCATCCTTTAGGTATGTCCTTCCATGGAATTCCTCTATCGACTCGAATATCTCTTGGAAGACCTAACGCTTGTTCACCAAGGTTGTTGCGATGAACCTCATCTGTCCCGCCCCCGATTGAAATCGGGTAACGGGCATGCAACAGTTCCATAGCCCATTCACTTGCCTTGTTGGTAACAACCACTCCCGCTGCACCAAGTAGCCATTGAGCTAGATCACCTTCTAGCCGTCGGTTATGAGCAACGTAGAGTTTAACGATTGATGGGTGGATGGGCGGGGACATCCCTTTTCTGACAGCCGCTGATATTTTTCCACTCATAATTTTTAGAAGCTTGTTTCTCACATAGACGGCAACAAGTTTTTGCCTAATAACAGGTTCGTCGGCCTTTCCTAGCTCCTGGGCGAGTTGAATCAACTGTTGAGGATTGTCCCCGCTTGCCCCCCCGATCATTGCTGATTCGTTACTCATAACAGCTCTCGCTGGGCCCCAACCCTTATCGACTTCTCCAAGCACATTGGAAACATGGCACTTTGCTCCGTCAATAAAAACTTCAGCAAAATGGCCGGCTCCGTGTGCCTGTATGAGAGGGCGAACTTCTACTCCTCTCTGTTTCATGTCGAATAGAAGAAAAGTTATTCCTTCATGTTTGTGTGCATCCGGGTTCGTCCTCACTAAGAGAATTCCCATGTCTGCATACATTGCTGCTGAATTCCATACTTTTTGTCCGTGGATGACGAATTCTTCGCCATCTAATTCAGCGCGTGTAGCTAAACCTGCGAGGTCGCTTCCAGCACCTGGCTCACTAAACAGCTGGCACCAACTGACCTCTCCACTAATCAGCGATGGGATATGGGTTTTCTTTTGTTCTTCTGTTCCATGCTTTAAGAGCGCTGGCAAGGTCATTGAAATGATTGAATTGAAGAATCCAGTATGGACTTGATATCCGGCTGCTTCCTCTCTGAAGATACGCTGCATCCATGGTTCTCCCCCATGACCTCCATATTCTGTTGGGACTGTAACTCCTGCATAGCCAGCGTCATATAGTTTCTTTTGCCTTTGCTGACAATCGAGATGATGCTGATTCTCTCTCCCACGACTGGGCATCCAATGAAGGGTCGAAAATGGCTGCTTTTCTTCAATGAGATCGATATTTTCTGCAAGCCAAGCACTGGTTTCTAACCGATATTCGTCTTCGCTGTTTATCTCCATTGAAGTCATTACTCGGATTCTATGGTGAAGAAGAGATTTGAAGCGAATATCGTGGAAGAAGGAGAAAGAAATTTTTATGGAAACGTTTCCAAGACAGTACGCAAGAACACGAAGATTCACGGTGGGGGCGCCGCGATCATTTGCGATCTCTTCGAATGGAAACAGTATTAGCTACCTGCAGTCTTCTTCAGGGAGTGACCCTAGAAACAAACTCTGGATTCATAACCCTCAGTCACAAACTGAGGTGCTTCTCGCTGACCCTCAAGATCTACAAGGTATCGGGAAGAACCATGAAATTTCTGAAGATGAGCAATCACGAAGAGAGCGGGTGAGAGAAGTTGGATCTGGAATTGTTGCTTTTAGTTCCAGCGCCGAGTCTCCCAATGTTTGCTTTACATCAGATGGAACACTTTATGTAGCGAACTTAGATTCGAGAGAAATTACAAGTTTTGAAACTGTAGGTAGTGTCTTTGATCCACAAATAAATCCAAATGGCAGCCTTATCGCTTATGTGTCGGGCGGGGAGTTACGGTATCTAGATTCATCTGGAAATGACTTTTTGGTAGTCGGAAGTCAGGATCAGCATATATCTCACGGCGTAGCAGACTTTATAGCAGCTGAGGAGATGGGTCGAAGAAGGGGTTACTGGTGGTCACCACGTGGAGATCGTCTTCTCGTTACAGAGGTAGATAACTCTAATGTTCTTAATTGGCATATTCTAAGTTCAGCAGACCCGAGCTCTCCCCCGAAATCACTTCGGTATCCAAAAGCAGGAACCAATAATCCGGAAGTCAAACTGAGGGTGTACACGCTAGAAGGAGATGGGCTTCAAATCGATTGGAGCCAGTCGGCCTTTTGGGAATACCTTGTCAATATTCAGTGGACTCAAGAATCCCTAATCTACCTAACAGTCCAGACTAGGGATCAAAAATCCATGGGACTCTTAAAAGTGGATTCCGATACTGGAGCTGTCGAGGAAATATACCGATGGAGCGATGCCTGCTGGGTAGAGATCATTTATGGAGCCCCAAAAATTATTGGGGAGCAGATCATTACGGTTCAGGATCGAAATGATGCAAGGTCGCTTGTGATAAATAATCACCCTATATCAGGTGACGACCTTCAAGTACGGTCCCTGATTAACTGTAACGAACAAGGGGTAATAGCCGCAGTCAGTCCAAACCCATTGGAGCAACACATTATCCACTTTGATTTCGAGGGTAAAAGAACTGCCTTTACTGAAGACCCTGGAGTTCACGATGCCGTCTCTAATGGGAAAACAACAGTGATCCAATATCGAAATATGGATATTCATGGAGTCAAAACAACAGTCTTTGCAGGAGATTCCCCTATTTCTGAGATTAAAGACCTGTCGGAAAAACCTGTCATCTCTCTCAACGTAAGCTTTCATCGACTAGGAGAGAACGAACTTGAATCTGTTGTTCTCTTCCCTCAAAATCATGACGGTACTAGGCTACTTCCGGTTCTTCTTGACCCCTATGGTGGACCGCATGCGCAACGAGTGCGCTGTGCTCAGGGCCTCTTTGGAGTTTCGCAATGGTTCGCGGATCAAGGTTTCGCTGTCATTGTCAGTGATGGTCGGGGAACACCGGGTCGCTCACCCGCATTCGAAAGAGAAGTATATGGAGATCTCGCAACTGCTGCCCTAGAAGATCAGATTACTGCTCTATCTGCCGCAGCGGAGATCTATAAACACCTTGATCTTGATCGAGTGGGGATACGTGGCTGGTCATTTGGCGGCTACCTTGCCGCTCTGGCAGTACTGAGAAGGCCAGATATATTCCATGCTGCTGTAGCAGGAGCTCCAGTGACTGACTGGGAGCTCTATGACACTCATTACACGGAGCGTTATCTAGGACATCCGCTAGAAACCCCTGAGAATTACGAAAACACAAATCTGTGTAATGAGGCACACAAGTTAGAGAGTCCATTACTCCTAATCCATGGCTTGGCTGACGATAACGTTGTTGCATCTCATACGTTTCAGCTTTCCCAAGCTCTTCTAGAAGCAGGAAAACCCCATGAAGTACTTCCCCTTTCTGGCGTTTCCCATATGACTCCGCAGGAAACTGTCGCTGAAAATCTTTTACGCGTACAGTTAAGGTTTCTGAAGAAATCACTTGGTATCGACGATGAGGGGGATAAATGATTGGCCCATTGGAAGGCATGAGGGTAATAGAGGGTTCTGCTTTTGTCGCCGCGCCTTCCGGTGGGATGACGTTAGCGCAACTTGGCGCTGAGGTAATCCGATTTGATCCTATTGGTGGAGGATTGGACTATAAACGATGGCCATTGACCGAAGATGGACAGTCGCTTTACTGGGCTGGACTTAATAAGGGGAAAAAATCGATTCAGGTCGATTTCCGATCTCAAGAAGGGCAAGAGCTTCTCAAAGAACTAATTGGAGCATCGGGTGAAGATTCAGGTTATTTCCTTACTAACTTCCCTACCAAGGGTTGGCTATCTTATGAGAGTCTCAACACAATTCGCGAAGATCTGATCATGCTGAACGTGGTTGGAAATCATGATGGAACAACTGCGCTTGACTACACCGTCAATTCGGCTATGGGCTACCCCTCCGTGACAGGCCAAGAGGGGTATGACGGCGTTATCAACCACGTTCTGCCCGCATGGGACATAGTATGTGGACAGACAGCAGCAATAGGGCTTCTCGCCGCTGGTCGCCACAGAGATCGGACAGGGGAAGGCCAATTTATCAAATTGGCCCTAAGTGATGTCGCACTTTCTGCTGTTGCTGCCCTTGGACATATCGCGGAAGCGCAAATCCTTGACTCCGAACGTGAACGTATCGGAAATGAACTCTATGGGGCTCTAGGGCGGGACTACACAACGGCTGACGGGAAAAAAGTGATCGCCGTTGCAATAACAAAAAAACAATGGGAAGCCTTGTGCTCTGCATGTGAAATGACAGAAGCTATGGAACAACTCGCAAATCAAGAAGGACTTGATTTATATCGAAATGAAGGTGACCGTTTCAAAGTCCGAGAACGTATTCACCCGCATGTGGAAGCATGGTGCAAAGAACGTAATTTTGAGGAGGTACGACAGATTTGGGATAACCTCGGCGTGTGCTGGGGGCCTTATCAAACGTTCAAAGAGCTCGTGCAAAATGACAAACGTGTCTCAGAATCTAACCCTATGTTCGCAAAAATTAGACAAGAAGGAATCGGGGAATACCTTTCACCAAGTAGCCCTCTTCACTTCGAGGGAATCGGCCGTATGAGTCCTGTACCGGCGCCACAATTAGGAGAACACACAGATCAAATAATGGCAGAAATACTTGGTTTAACAAGCACTGAGATAGGAAGGTTACGAGATTCCCAAATAATCCAATGACTAATTTTGACATTCTTTTAGACGAATCTCACGTAGAGGGTTTTTGGCGCGATGGTTTTGTTGTACTCCGGAACGTAATTAACCCAAGTCTGGTCCTGTCTATGGAAGAACCAATTAAGAGGGCTATTTCCAGTAACAGTACCGATCTTACTCAATTAGGGCCGGTTGTTGCCCCGAATAGTGTCCTTTCCGATCCGAATGTTCCATCATCAGAAGGTTCCGGCCGATTCGTTGCTGGAACCGATTATTGGATCAGTGATGAAGATTTCGCTAACTTCGCCTGTGAATCAGCAATCCCTCAAATCGTCGCCCAGATCCTTCAGAGCGGCTCTGTATGGCTTTATGAAGACTCTATCTTGGTTAAGGAACCGAACACGGCAGAGGAAACGGCTTTCCATCAGGATCTTTCCTATTTCCATGTTTCTGGTGAACAGGCATGTACCGTTTGGGTTCCTTTGGATTTCTCCTCACCTAGTACCGGAGCAATTCGTTTCGTCAAAGGATCCCATAAGGATTTAACCCCATATAGACCAAACTGGTTCGTCTCAGATGAGCCTCTACCGAACACTGTAGGTGAACGAGTTCCTCAGATACCTTCTGCACTTGTTACTGCTCCAACTTTGTCTCCTGGTGATCTGACTATTCATCATGCTCGTACCCTTCACGGGGCTTCGGCGAACCGCTCTACAGATCAGTCACGGAGAGCAATATCGATTCGGTACTGTGGAGATGATGCTCGCTACCACATTCGCGAGGGAGCTCCACTAAAACCCCATCATGAAACAGTTTCAAATGGTGATATTCTTACCCATGAACGCTGCCCAAAAGTGTGGCCTCGAACCTAACTGTTAATAAGGGAACGAACCTCTCCCAATAAACCGATGGTCTCAATCGCTTCTTTTTGTGGGAGTGTCATGCACCGACATGTGACTTCACTAAAACCAAGTTCTTTGTAAGGCCGCAATTGTTCTGCTGCTTGTTCTGGGTTACCGACAATGACAGCATCTCGCTGCATGCCCCTATAGCCTTTTTCGATCAATTGGTCGCCAAGTTCTTCTGCTTTCTTTTCATCTTTGAGGACTATCACATCTTTACGAATAATTGGCCTAGGTTTCTTATCGAGGCCTTCACATGCCTCAAGGTAGCACTCTAATAGCTCTCCAGCTTTCGCATGATTCAAGAATGGGGCTGCATACCATACGTCACCTACTCGGGCTGCTCGGCGAATTCCTTCCTTGCTGGTACTGGCTCCAATCCACCATTCGATCTTC
This sequence comes from Acidimicrobiaceae bacterium, assembly GCA_002722525.1. Taxonomy (GTDB): domain Bacteria; phylum Actinomycetota; class Acidimicrobiia; order Acidimicrobiales; family UBA8592; genus UBA8592. The sequence goes on from PBMJ01000013.1 coordinate 7,671, forward strand.
TGCGTTGGGACAGGATTAACCTGCAGATCTGAATCGTTTTTTGCAAAAAGTGATTTGATTATTGCGATCTTTTTTTCCAGATCGGCGCCTCTTGTTTGTATGGAAGCACCCATAGCTTTGAAAGTTTCTTCGCCGTCACCAACACCAGTCTGGACAACAAACGTAGCTTTCGTTAGCGCTGCCAACGTCCCAACTTGTTCTGCCACCAGAACTGGATTCCAAAGAGGTAAAAGGAATAAGCAACCAACAGGACCAGCCTGCCATTCCGCTAAGAGCCGGCCGAGCATAGGGACATTCTGAAAGTAGTTGATTGGAGTTAAATGATGATCACCAAGTGAAAGTAAATCTAGTCCCACTTGATTAGCTTCTCTGGCACGCTCAATAATTGATTGTGCTCCTGTATAAGGGTCTGATCCGAATGAAGCAGATGCTATAGAAAGTCCTACCTTCATGAAATTTCCTATGGGTGGCGAGAAGGAAGAACTTCTCTCGCAGGCGGTAACTCTATAGGGTGATTTAGCCAGATACCTATATTTTCTCCTGTACGGCCTTGTGGACCTTCCTCATATAGCTGAAGCATAAGATCGGCAATCTGGTGGGGTTTCATCCACGTATTGATAACTTCTTCTGACATATCACGGTTGAATTTACTTGAAGCAAATCTAATCATTGCCGAATCCGTAGCATCCATACAGAACGCATTTACTCTTATGGCATTCTCAACTAACCGTTTAGCCCAACTCTGTGTCAAGCCATTTATCCCCCATTTGGAAGCATCGTAGACATCCATGCGCGTTCCCCCGCCCGTAGCGAATCCAGGAGGAGGGCAAATATGGTCGGTAGCGATATTGAGAATAAAACCTCCACCATTGGATACGAGGTGAGGTATAGACGCTCTTCCAGTCAAATAGACACCTTTAAGATTGGTATTTACCAATAAATCCCAATCCGCTACGGTCTTTTCTTTCGGATCTTCAACAGGGTCAGTAGGGCGCCATACCCCGGCATTCGCTATCACTATGTCAAGACCAGAAAAATGAGAATTCGCTTCTCCGACAAATCTAAAAACCTGATCTGGATCTCGAACATCCACTACATCAGCATGAACCTTTACTCCAGTATCGTTAGCTATTTGTTCTGCTACATCATGGACCGTCTCTTGAAGGTCACAAATGGCTAGATTCGCTCCTGTTTCAGCGAGCTTCACCGCCATTCCCTCGCCGATTCCTGATGCTGCACCAGTTACTAAAGCTGTCTTCCCTGATAGCGCAACCATATCTTTCCTCCAGTTCGTATATAGCATTTATAGCGCGGATAGGAATAAATTTCTTTTTCGCAACGACGAAGTCTTTTAGGTTTCTGCGATCTATGATCACAACATGATCGACCAACACACCAAAATTGAAACTGAAGAAGGCCAAATGGAAACCTTTATCACGTTTCCAGAAGAAGGCGGTCCGTTCCCAACCATTTTTTTCTTCATGGACGCACCTGGGAAACGTGAAGAGCTCCATGACATGGCTCGGAGAATTGCAACAACGGGATATTACGTTATGTTGCCAAACCTCTATTACCGGACTAAAGAACACTTTGAATTAGATTTCGAAACAGGAAACAATTGGGATGAAATGTTTGAGTTAATGTCGAGCATCGGAAACCGGATGATTGTTCGTGATGCTCTGGCAATGATTCAAGTAGCGGAGTCTCATCCTAAGGCAGATACTAAGAAGGTCGGCTGTATTGGATACTGTATGAGCGGACCTTTCGCTTTATCAGTGGCTGCTGCATATCCAGAGAAGGTTAAGGCCGCAGCTTCGATTTACGGTGTGCGCCTCGTTGTTGATTCGTCCGATTCACCCCATCTTGGTTTTAATCAAACAAATGGAGAGATTTATATTGCTTGCGCTGAATTTGATGACTACGTACCACCTGAGATGGTCACAAAAGTTTCAGAGGAACTAAGTAATTCTTCTGCGAATGGCCGCGTTGAACTCTATCAGAGCGTTCACCATGGCTTTGCCTTCCCCGACAGGGGCGATGTTTACAACAAAGAAGCGGCAGAGAGGCATTGGGAGCGCGTGCATGCACTGTTCGATCGGAATCTGAAATGAGTTCAGATATTCAAGTTTCAGTCGGGAGTGACTATGTAGCTACTGTAGAAATTTGCAGACCTCCGAATAATTTCTTCAGCACAAATTTGATTAGTAGCCTTGCCGAGACCTTCGAGCAACTTGATCAAGATGACAGAGTGAGAGCATCAGTTCTTTGTTCTCAAGGAAAGCATTTCTGTGCCGGAGCTGACTTCTCAGGTCATTCTGAGGGGAATGACACCTTGGGGCTTTATGCAGGTGCAGTCAGAATCTTTCGGTGTGTTAAACCAATCGTCGCTGCTGTCCAAGGTGCTGCTATTGGTGGAGGTTTGGGATTGGCCCTTACCGCCGATTTTAGGATTGCGGCTCCTGAGTCAAGATTTGGGGCAAACTTTGCAAGACTTGGGTTTCATCAGGGTTTTGGCTTAAGTGTGACATTACCTGAATTAGTCGGCCAGCAAGCAAGCAGCGATATGCTATTTACCGGTAGAAGGGTTAAGGGTGAAGAAGCGTTAGGGATGGGCTTGTGCGACCGACTGGTTTCCCTAGGAGAGCTTCGCGAAATAACATCTTCCTTTACGCGAGAAATTGCGAAATCGGCACCTTTAGCGGTCGAATCAATTCGGAAAACGCTACGAGGCGACCTAGCTGACAGAGTCGAAGCAGCGACACTCCATGAAGCTGCGGAACAAGCCAGTTTAAGTCAAACCGAAGATTGGAAAGAAGGGATCAAAGCTTCAGCAGAACGAAGAGATCCATTGTTTCGAAGGAAATAGTTAGAGCACTGAGGAGTCAGGTATCCAACTTCCATGAGCGCCGTAGGGCACTCTCCTAGGAAGGTGTACGACAGCTACGGGATCTGCGCCGAAGTCTTGCGCATCAATAATTATCAACTTAGAAGAATTTTTCTCTTCATTGTGCACAATTGTTATTACCCATCCTTCATCTTCTCCATCAGAATTAGGATCTGAGGCAAATACTGGCTCTCCCCCCCTTACAGCATCTCCTAGGTGGTGTTCCCAGCATGCGCCAGTGTGGAGGTCATATTTCCACAAGGAGGAGCCGTATACAGGCTCCTCGCTGTTTCCTTCTCCGGCCATTGCCATCAAATACCCATATTGCGCGTCTAATCCGACAACTTTGTCTGCAACTCGCCCAAAGTCTCCAGGCCTATCATCAACCTGTTCTTCAGTTACTGTTCCTAATGACAGATCAATGGTCCATCTCCATAGGCGCCCGACTTCTGCATAGTCATCTGAGCTTGAACCAAATGCTTCAGGTTGCCGTGAAACATGTATAACGATCTTTCCATCACCGTCGTATGCATTTACGGGATGGAAGACATAACAAGGATCAATTTCAAACCAACGAATATCAGTATTGCCACCATTTCTTGGCATTACTCCAAGGCGTGCTCCAGCAGATGGGTCAAAGCCGAAAGGCACACCCGTTTCAAGTAGTGAAAGATTCAGCACTAATGGTAAATCCATAAAAATGACATAGTTTCGAGTTACGTTGAAATCGTGCATCATTACCATGTTGGGGATTTCTATTCCCTCGGATTGGATCAATTTCCCGTCAGAATCAATACGATGATATGTCAAAAATGGCTGCTCGAATGAAAAGTAGCTGAATGAAAGAAGCTCTCCTGTTTCAGGACATATTTTGGGGTGAGCTGTCATAGATGTTTTTAAATTTCCATAAAAATTTTCATACCCTACGGTATTGAGATTGGAGTCAATCTCCCATGGCCAATGACCTTCTTCGAGGCAGAGGATTTTCCCTGCGTGTGCTACCACATGTGTATTCGCACTTCCTCGAGATAAGTCACCTACATCGACTATTTGGGAAGAAGCTTCATCGGTGATATTTGGTGTCTGGACAAACCGATTACGATACCATGCAGCATTCCCTTGGAATAACCGCACACCATGAACCATCCCATCGCCCATAAACCAATGCGGAGAAGTACCTGATTTTGGATTGGGGCCAGTGCGAATGTATACGCCTTCTAGTTGTGGCGGAATCGCTCCTTCAACTCTGAGTTCAGTTTCTGTTAATTCATCTTGAACAGGCGCCCAATTCCCACGCAAATGCCATGGAAGTTTCGATTCTGTTATTGCCATACACTCTCCTTCTTTTCATTGGCTTGGTTCACCCATCAACTTAGTTGAAGTTTAAGACTTTTCGCTGAGGTTAGGTGATTGTTAGAGTTGATTTTGGAAAATATTGGACAAGGGATATGAACGAATCCGAAAAATCGAAACTTGTCGAAGATTCTAGAATCGCTTTAGTCGGGGCTGCTCTAGCGGTAACTGCTTGGGGTTCTTCAGGCGTAATAGTGAAATACATTTCGGTCAGTTCAACTGAAATAGCAGTGTACAGGTTCACTTTTTATGCAGTTCTTATGATGTTGTTTCTGAAAGTAAGAGGAACACCGCTCACATTTAAAGCACTTCGTACTTCTCTATGGGGGGGAATAGCCCTTGGACTGAATGTCGCTTTTTTCTTTGAATCTATTAAGAGAACAACTGTTGTTAACGCAACCATTATTGGGTCGCTTCAACCTGTACTTATTTCTATTTACAGTTTTCGAGCTTTCGGAGAGAAGGTTCGACGCAAGGATGTCATTGTCGGCAGTATTGCTTTATTAGGGACATTTGGTGTGGTTGCAGGTTCATCTGGGACTGCTGAATGGGATATTACTGGTGATCTTTTAGCTGCGGCAGCGCTTTTCACTTGGACTGCTTACTTTATCGTGTCAAAGAAAACGCAAGATCTTGTAACACCCCTAGAGTTCACTGCTGCCTCCGGAGTTATTACCGGTGTCCTTAACTTTGGCATAGCTTTAATCTTTGGCATCTCATTTACAGTGCCTTCCAATAAGGATATTCTTTGGATTGTCGTCTTGGCAACTGTCGCTGGTTTGATCGGGCACTCGCTTATGAACTGGTCACTTGTCCGTATTCCTCTCTGGGTAGGATCTACTCTTACTCTCTTTGTTCCGGTAGTATCTTCTTTTCTTGCATGGATATTCTTGGATGAGTCGTTGAATTACATCCAAATTCTTTCAACTTTTGTTGTAGTTTTCTCTCTTGCAATAATCATGGTTGATCAGGATTGAGGACAATACTGATTGAATTTCTTTATGATTTAATCGATTTCAGTGCCGAGAATTGAAACGAAGCTCACCATTTCACCTGGGTAACCGCCTAGGTTATGGACTAATCCTAAATTTCTCCCAGTTTGAGGGATACTCCGTTCTTTCGGGGCCTCATTTCGTAATTGAAGCCAGCATTCATAATGCATTCGTATTCCGGAGGCCCCAACAGGATGGCCGAAACTCTTTAGTCCTCCGTCAGTATTGACGGGTAGAGGGCCGTCAAGGGCGAAATTTCCGTTAAGTACATCTTTCCAACCTTCTCCCCTTTCAGAGAATTTAAGGTCCTCCATCAGAATTAACTCTGTCGGGGTAAAACAGTCATGAACTTCCGCTAAGGCCAATTCCTCTCTTGGATTTGTAATCCCAGCCTGCAAATATGCATCTTCCGCGGCCGCAGCGCATTCAGGGAAAGTTGTGTAATCGTATTCTGGATCTATGAGTCCACTTCCGTTACCGGAGACGAGCGAAAGTGCTTTTATAAACATTGGTTTGTCAGTATATTCATATGCTTTTTCTGCTGACACCACTATGGCAGCAGCAGCACCATCGGCGACACCTGCACAATCAAAGACACTTAACTTCCCTGCGACTGCGGCCATATCGCAGATTGCTTCAGCACTCATTTCTCGGCGAAATTGGGCAAGTGGATTTTTCGCTCCATTGAAATGGTTTTTTTCTGCTATTTTTGCAACTACCATTCGAAGCTCATCTTCATCTACCCCGAACTTCTTGGCGTAGGCGGGTAGGACGAGACTGTACATTGCTGCAGCTGTCAAAGTTCGATTGGTTCCTGCTGTGGGCATGGGAAAGGCGTTGAGACCTTGATATCCACTGTCTTTAACTTTCTCTACTCCTACAGCCATTGCCGTATCGTATGCACCACTTGCCACTGCATAGCAAGCCTGTCGAAGAGCTTCTGATCCGGTTGCGCAGAAGTTTTCTACACGGGTTACGGGCTTTCCTTCAAGCTTTAGAGGCATAGATAACGTCAGGCCACTCATCCCACTTTGTGCTGTCCCTATCCAATAAGCGTCAATGTCTTCACTAGCAAGCTGTACCCCTTCTAGTGTCTGCTTAGTTGCATCGATAACCAAATCATCTCTGCTCTTGTCCCAGTGTTCACGAAATGGTGTACATCCAATAGAAATTATTGCCACTTTGTCTTTTATTCCGTTTGAAGCCATTTATATTTCCCCTCTATTGACGCGCAGGGCGAACTTTCCAAAAGTAGTTGTGGATTCCGTCAGCAGTGAATACCTTCCGGAATGTCGGTATAACTTCCATACCAATGGAAACATCCTCTGCTTCTATATCAGTGAGCTCGATAGGTATACGGCCACCACCAACGAAGTCAACGACTGCAAATACCACAGGAGGACTCTCAGAATAGACAAGACGGTCAACGGTGTAGGTAACGACATGCCCAGAAGTGTTCGCCATAGAAATTGGATCCATCGTATCTATCTGGTCTTCAGGGTTAGTAGAGACTCGAGATGGAGGCATATGAATCATGCCGCTCTTTTCAGCTTTTGAGGCAATAAAACCATGCTTCCATTCCGATTCTCTTGCTGCTGCAGACGCTGATATACGTGAAGGCGCAGGCCGATTAGGAGGTTGAACTTCGAGATTTCCTTTCCATTGTAAGAAACGTTGGTAAGTTATCTCATTGCGAGAATTGATCTGTGAGGAGATTGTGTCCTTAGATTGATTTTTCTGATTGCCCGCTTCAAAAAGCAAAACTTCGATGCCATCTGATAAAACAACCAGCGCTATGATCTCTCCAGGTTCGGAAGTCTCCAACGCATGTGTTAGTAACAAAGTTGCGTCTGCTGTTCCTGCAATACCAACATCCTCAAAAAGATCTATACGCGGTTTTTCAACACCTAGAATTTTTGAGATTTGATTTTTTGCCCTGTTGTTTGACCCTGAAATAACTACAGTACTTATGTCCCCAGAAGATAATTCAGTTAGAGATAAAACTTCTTGCCAAGCCGAATCAATTAACTGGAGATACTTCGTTACTACGAAACGTTCTTCCCAGCTTTTAGAATGACGCTCATGAGGGTCCCTCCAGCGACCTATGAATTCTTCATTAGCCGAGGATCCTCCGAGGTAACGAGCAATAAGATCTCCTTCATCCTCACCGCCAATGAGGAGCGCCGAGGCCGCATCACCTCCGTGTCCTTCGTCTTCACTAGATGGCAGACCTGTTCGAATGTCGGATTGAACTAGCAAAAGGGTCTTTGAAGAATCGAGAGCTGCTTTAAGGGCTCCGATCCCTGATTTCTCTGCCCCGCCAAAGTCATATGCCGCAGCATTCGTATCAAGCTGAAGCGCAGCATGAATAACATTTGCATTTGTCTTATCCATGTATGGAGGATTAGAAGAGGAGAACCAGACAGCTGATGGATTGACACTGCCCGATAACGAGGAAAAGGTGATACGCGCTGCTTCAACGCCCATGGTCGCAGTGTCCTCATCATGAGAACAGACTGCCCGGACTCCTGAAGGTGTGAGTCCGCCCATGAACTCCTGTATTGATGACCTTCTAAGGAACTTCTTCGGGATATATCCTGCGCTGTTAAGTATTCCTCTCACGTGCCCATTCTAGTGAGAACATCTGGTGCAATATGCGTGAAATCAGAAAGGGATTACACTCGCATACCCTTTTCCCCGATAATTGAGGACTTTTTTATTACCATCGTGAAGAAAATTAGCCGACACCACTCTTATATAGTTCTAAAAGGTCCTGATCATTATCAGCTGCTAAGAGGGCGTCTGTCCAACGATGAAAGCGTTGAGGTCCCCCTTCGTTGCGACCAAAGACGAAATGAGACTTCGCTCCAGTCTTTACAGTCTTCTGAATACGGTTCCCAGTGTAGTAATCTTCCTCAGCCACAACATACCGGAGAAAGGCCTTCTGCTTGTCAATCTTCTCCATCTGTTCCTCATCAGGTTCGAACGTAG
>PBMJ01000014.1 GCA_002722525.1 Acidimicrobiaceae bacterium
TAAGGGGAATTGAACCCCTGACCTCTTCCATGCCATGGAAGCGCTCTACCAACTGAGCTATAGCCCCTTGCGAAGGTACTGTATCCAACTTTTGATCTATTTCACCGAAGATTTGTTGCCTCATCTGGTGGGAGAGTAGCGAGTGGCCTATCACTCCAGAGGCGTTCCAACTGGTAATAACTACGTTCATTTGAGTCGAATACGTGGACCAGAAATTCTCCGTAGTCCATAAGCACCCACTTATATTCATCGTTGCCTTCAATACAGGTCGGAGAAGGACCCCCAGCTTTTTTGATAGTCTCTTCTATCTCATCCACTATCGCTTTAACTTGCCGACTTGTTCTTCCAGACGTGATGACAAAATATTCTGTAATAGCAAATACGTCACCTACGTCTATAACTACCGTGTCACGGCCAGACTTCTCATCGATCGCTTTAGATGTAAGTAAAATCCAGTCTGCCGATGCGATTTCTTTAACAACTAACCCATGGTGATCTTGCAAACTAGTTCCTGCCTATAAGGTCATTTCCGATGATAACTGTAACTTCAACAGCTGCATCTGTAAGCGGTTCAAAGAATACCTCACCGCCACCAAGTATCTCTTGGAATCCTCTAACTAGCTCAGCATTCTCATCGTCGTGATATATCAACTCTGTCGCCTTACCAAATTCAGGTGAATTACCGATAATAAGAATTTGAGCACCAGCTCTGACTAGTCCTGCGGAATAATCTCTGGCTAAATCTAAACCTCCCACTCCATCAAGCAAACGGACCGTTGTCCTTGAGCCAGGACTACTAGGTTGCGGGAACGGAATCATCTCCAATACAGCATCTCTAAGCACTTCAGCTTCAATACGAACTCCCGAAGGCTCTATGAGTTGCTCTAACTGTACTACTACTAAATTCCCTCTCGACAGCCCCCATACCATCCGTCCAAATCCACTGTCTATCTCACCGGGGAGCATAGAAGGATCCGTTTCGCTTGACAATACTTCGATCCAGTCCTGCCAAAAGAGTTCCTGACGCAGTTGGCGCAACTCTCCTGAATCATCATCAGAGATATTGAGGTATTCTCCTACGTTTTCAGATTGTAATTCTATAGCACCCTCGAATAGGCAGCACTCATTATTAGCCTCTGAAAGGCTTTGCTCTGCCAGCCTCGTATAAGCTTCTACATTCAGATCAATGCTAAGAGGAGATACGGGTGCAATATATGCATCCCAGATCGATGCTGACATGGTGTTTCTACTTTTGAATCCAATAGTCAGATAATCTTTAAGAGATCTTTCTAGTTGCTCTGCCCCTCCAGAAGCGAATATCGAAGCGATCGTCATTTCGTTACCTAATTTTGTATTCGGATTCAACAAAAGAATAGACCCACCTTCATCGTTTGGCCCAAGAGCAATTATCATAGCCATTGAAAGATCCCCGTCGACGTCGACGTTAAGAGCTAGATGAGAAGGCGTCGCCATAACATAAGTCAAATAGCCCGGCTCAGAAGGATCTGTTACTACCTCGCCAAAATCACCATCTGTTGAACTTAGAATCGCATCAGTCGCATTCCATACAAATAAAGGGATAGCTACCAAAAAGGCAAGGACAATCAACGGAAAAGCCCACATCCACCAAGGCTTCTGGAGAAAAAATTTCTTCAATCTTAAATTCACCTATACAAGCCTTTTTGGTATATGTAATCCATAACCAACTTTGGGACAAGATGATCTATGCGATCTCCATCTTTTATAGCAGACCTTATTATTGCCGATGAGATGTCCAACCGAGGCCCGTCAAATATCACGAAATTAAACTCTTTGTCTACATCCGTCAAGTGAATGCCTGGTCGCCTTAACACAATAACTTTGGCGTATTTTTCTAGTTCTTCTGATCTTCTCCATGTCGACATTGTAGTTGCATTATCTGCCCCAATGATCAATTCATATTCTACCTCAGGGTCATCATCGTGCAGAGCTTCGAGAGTCTCAACTGTTACTGAATCTCCCCCACGTTCTATTTCAAGATTCGAAGCATAGAAAGAGTCATTGCCCATAACCGCAAGCTTCACCATTTCCAGACGAAGGGCCGGATCTAACATGACTTGTTCAGCAGCTTTTTGCCATTGGATGTTTGCCACGACAAAAAGCACTTTGTCTAACTTACGTTTGGAGGCCACAAACTCCGCTATGGCGATATGTCCAAGATGCGGTGGGTCAAAACTACCTCCCAAAACACCGATTTTTCGTTTTCTACCCACAAACACATAATACAAAGTAGGAGTCAAAGTAGGAGAAAAATCGGATGCTAAGTTACATATAAATTCCTTGATTTTTATAGGAATTTTTAGTATTTATAAAAAAAATATAAAGAATGCTGGACATTTAGAATGAATTCCATTAGGGTTAATGTGCTTTTCACTAGGTCGACTCTTGGGTCGGCTTGTCTCGGTGCTTATGTATCGGGATGTTTGTCAGGCAAACAAAAAAATTCTTAAAATTCACAGAGCACAGATCCCCCCGGTCCTTGCGTTGTGGCACAGAGAACAAAGTGGCACCTCGTTTAACATGCGAATTCGCTTTGTTTTGTTTCCCTTCAACTAATGAAAAGCCAAAAAAAACCCCCTATCGAATGTGAGAAAAAATGAGTGATTCAGTAGGTCAGTATCTTAATGAAATAGGTCTTGTCCCGTTACTTACGGCTGCAGAAGAGCGCGAACTCTCTCAGCTTATAGAAAAAGGCGTCGAAGCTCGAGAGCGACTAGCCGCTGGCGAAAAAGGAATAGAGCTAAAGCGAGCTGACCGTAAAGCAGCAGAAGCGAAAGACCGCTTTATCCGAGCGAATCTTCGTTTGGTCGTCAGTGTGGCCAGAAGGTATCCCCTTCCTGCCGGTATGGAGCTTTTGGACCTTATTCAAGAAGGCAACCTCGGATTAGAGCACGCTGTTGACAAATTCGACTGGAGAAAAGGTTTCAAGTTTTCTACTTACGCAACGTTCTGGATTCGACAGGCAATAGGTCGTGCCCTAGACCAGAAAGCTAGCTTGGTTCGTCTTCCCGGTGACCGGTCAGCAAGTTTACGGGCTGCACTTCGACAAGTTTCTGGCGATGGAGATGAACTGGATGAAGAACACGCAAGACTTCACCGCCTAACAACACCAACTTCTTTAGACCGAACTATTGGCGATGATGATAGCAACGAGTTGGTTGACTTATTACCAGATTCCAATCCTGGCCCGGAACAATCAGTAATGGAACAGGCTAGAGAAGTAATGGTAATTGACCTGTTGAATGTCCTTGACGACAGGGCTCGTTATGCTGTTGAACAACGATTTGGCCTTCAAGATGGACGGAAGCGTAGCTATCGCGAAGTTGGTGAAGAACTAGGGGTAACTGCTGAAGCCGCAAGACGTCTTGTTAAGCGTGCAGTGAACATGGTTCGAGAGAATGCCCCCAATCAGGTCGATATTGACGCAGCCTAGAAACAGGCTACTTTTCAAGCCTTTGTAAAATAGCTTGCCTTCTCTGCTATAAGACGAGAGGATATTAGTGTGCAAAATGAATGGTCTCCCACCTCCTGGCGTCAATGCCCTGCTGAACAGCAGCCTGATTGGCCTGACGAAGAGCAAGTCTCTACTGTTCTCAAAGAAATATCGGATTTACCCCCTTTAGTTTTTGCCGGAGAAGCTCGAACACTCAGAGAGCAATTAGCAGAAGTCTGCAATGGAAAAGCGCTTCTCCTTCAAGCGGGTGACTGTGCAGAGTCATTTGATGCATTATCCGCTGATGCTATCAGAGACAATTTAAAAGTAATTTTGCAGATGGCAGTAGCTTTGACTTATTCAACAGGGCTTCCAGTCGTAAAGGTCGGTCGAATAGCTGGTCAATTCGCTAAACCAAGGTCAAGCCCAACAGAGACTCAAGACGATCTAGAACTTCCATCTTTTAGAGGTCATATAGTTAACGACCCTGATTTCAGCGCAGGTTCGAGAGAAGCCAATCCGAGAAGGCTACTTCAGGCCTACCACCAAAGTGCTTCTACTTTAAACCTGTTACGTGCATTTACACGTGGCGGGTTCGCGAACTTAGCTCAAGTTCATTCTTGGAATCAAGAATTCGTTGCCAACAGCCCTGCTGGAGAGCACTACAGAGAGATCGCCGATGGAATCACTAATGCTCTCGCGTTTATGAAAGCATGCGGCGTGACGCCGGTTAATAGCTCGGCACTGAATGAAGTCGATTTCTACACAAGTCATGAGGCTTTGTTACTTGGCTACGAGGAAGCCCTCACCCGCATCGATTCCACCTCAGGCAAGTGGTATGACTGCTCTGCCCATATGCTTTGGATAGGTGAAAGAACCAGGCAAATAAATGGAGCTCATCTCGAATTCCTTAGAGGAGTAGAAAATCCCCTCGGATGTAAGATTGGGCTGACGGCTACTCCAAATGATGTGGTTAAGATATGCGAAGTTCTCAATCCAGAATCCATTCCAGGCCGCTTAACCCTAATATCTCGTTTTGGAGCAGGAAATGTCGAAGAAAGTCTGCCACCGATAGTCGATGCAGTTACTAGCGCAGGACATCCTGTTGTATGGGCTTGCGATCCTATGCATGGAAATACATTTACGAGTTCAAGTGGCCATAAAACAAGGCATCTCGACGATGTTCTCGCAGAGCTCGGACAGTTTTTCTCTATTCACCAATCACTGGGAACCTGGGCAGGTGGTATTCATGTAGAGCTAACTGGGGGCAATGTAACCGAATGTTTGGGCGGTGCAGACAAGGTCTCTGACGATGACCTCCACCTTAGATATGAGACAATGTGTGACCCACGACTAAATGCTTCACAGAGCTTGGAATTAGCATTTTTAGTAGCGGAACAACTTCGTCAGGTATAACTTCAAACCAAATTTTCCACAAAAGCTTCTAGTTGCCTTAGGTTACGCACTTCGAAGGTCCCTTCACAATAAGTGCTGTATTCACTTACTATCGAATCACCTGTGTCCCAATAGCTTCGTGGCTCTGGATTTAACCAGAATACTTTTCTTGCCTTTGCTTCGAGCTCTTTTACAACCCATGACTGCGAAGCATGATAATTATTTCTTGCATCGCCAAGTATCATTACCGTTGTTTTAGGTCCGACATCATTTCCGTATCGTTCGTTAAATACCTCAAAGGCGTGCCCATAATCAGAATGGCCGTCAACCCATATAACGTCTGCTTCAGTATTAACTCGATGAATAGCAGCAGTAATATCATCAACTCTCTCGAAGTATTGGGTAACCTCATCAAGCCCATCGATAAAGACGAAAGATCTTACCTTAGAGAACTGGCTATTAAGAGCATAAACAAGATGCAGAGTGAATCTAGCGAATGCCGCTACAGAACCTGAAATATCTGCGATAACCATGATTTCTGGTTTTGCTGGTTTAGGGTATTTGAATTTTGGCTCTGCGGGGACGCCTCCGTAAGAGAGTGAGTGGCGGACTGTGTTTCTGAAATCCAACGACCCCTTCCTCCCATGTCTTCTTTTTCTAGCTAGGCGGGCTGCTAACTTTCGCGTTAATGGCCAAATAGCGCGCTTTAGAGCAACCATTTCTTCTCTACTTGCATGCATAAAATCAACGTCTTCCGGAAGTGGTTTTCTCAATGTTTTGGCCATTGCCTCTACTCCACGGTCGGCTACGAGGCGGCGGCGAATTTCGGCTTCTATTTGTCTTTTTAGTTCTTCAATCCGATGTTCATATTCGTCTTTCACTAATTTTTGGCTGAGTGAGTCAAGATTAGATTCTGCTGATTCAGCCTCTCCCAACATGCGTTCTAATACCCCTTCAAGATCTAGATTGCGCAAGGTACGATAAAGGTAATACGTTCCACCAACTGGCCGACCTGGCTCCATTCCTGCAAAACGCTGTACCGCTACTCTGGAAACAGCTCGCATAAGATTTTGATCCGAGTTCATAAGGGATCTATAGAGCATCTCTGCTAGTTGCTCTTGACTTAGCCCTTCTTGCCCTCCGCCTTGGCCCGGCATTTGCCCGAGTTGTTGCTCATTATCTGCTGATAGTGAATCTTCCGAGGAAGCGTCGTCTGATGGTTCTTCAGATAAATTATATTCCTCACCTCGAAGAGAAAAATAGACTTCGAAAACTGTTTCAAATGCTTTCCAGTGTGAATGGTTTTTAACTAACGTAGCAGCTAGCGAATACTTGAATGCTTCTCTATCTTCTATGGGTATATGCTTGACTGCCGCTACGGCATCTAGGTTCTCAGTCAAGCTCACAGGAAGACCTGCTTGTCTTAATTCAACTATGAACCCGTTGAGAAGCTCTAACAGAGGGGATACTTCTGAAGATTCGTCCAGCCTAGGCATCGCTGCTTTGGCCAATGGTTAAAGTCTCATCTGTAGCGAACTCTTTAACTGTTTTCTCAATATCAGATCTGTATTTTAAGAGAATGTTGACAGTATCCGTCGCAGTTTTAGCATCAATGTGCTCGACTCCCAAAAGGACAAGAGTTCGTGCCCAATCTAGCGTCTCAGAAACTGATGGGGCTTTTTTTAGGTCTAATTGCCGGACGGATCTCACAACCCGTGCGATTTGATCCGAAAGGGACTCGTTGATGTCGGGCACCTTGGTCAAAATTATTTCGCGTTCACGCTCAAGATCTGGATAGTCAATATGGAGAAATAGGCACCTCCGCTTTAATGCTTCTGACAATTCTCGTGTGTTATTAGATGTAAGAAACACTAAGGGGATCTGTCGAGCTGTGACTGTACCCAGTTCAGGAATAGAAACTTGATAATCAGAAAGAATTTCGAGTAATAGAGCTTCAGTTTCGATCTCTACCCTGTCCACTTCATCAATGAGCAATACGACGGGATCTTCACTCTGTATTGCTTCTAGTAGAGGACGTGTCAGGAGGAATTCATCTGAGAAAATATCATCTTCAATTTCTTCCCATGATCCATCACCGCTCAGATTTCGTTCAGCTTGAATCCTGAGTAGTTGCTTTTTGTAATTCCACTCATATAGTGCTTTTGACTCGTCTAGCCCTTCGTAGCACTGTAAGCGAATGAGTCGAGCGCCGCTCATCTCAGCTACGCTTTTGGCTAATTGCGTTTTTCCAGTCCCAGCGGGACCTTCTACAAGAACTGGCTTCTGCAAACGGTCACCTAGATAAACAACACCTGCTATACCTTCGTCGGCAAGGTATGAAACCTCTTTTAAGCTGGAGCGGACTTCGGGAACATCATTGAATCTATAGGACATAATTTGAGAGTAGAGGGGGTATAGGGGCTGATACGAACTGTAGTCAAAATTGACTATATGTTAGGTTATCCATAGAAACTCCCATAACGGGTACGCTTAGACATGTGAGTGTAAATAATTCCGAAGCGAATGAAACAGGTGTAAGCGGAAAGCCCGCGCTGCTTGTGGGAGCTGGAGTGGCTCTGTCAAGGTTATCCGGCCTGATACGTGAACTTATTCTTGCAGGCCTTCTCGGAACACGCATAGCCGCTGATGCCTTTAAGGCAGCCTTGCAAATTCCTGGTCTTTTGCAGAATATCTTAGGAGAAGGAACTTTATCTGCTTCGTTCGTCCCTGTCTATAGCCAACTAGTCGATGAAGAGGAGCACGATGAGAGCAATGCAAGCGCCGTTGCTGGCGTTGTTCTCTCTGTTCTGGCCCTATTAACAGGGTTTGTGGTATTTGTAGGGATAATTGCGGCAAGACCAATAACGAAAATTCTTCTTCCTGTATTACCTGACGCTACTTTCGAGCTAACTGTTGATCTAGTCCGTGTAATGTGGGCTGGATTAGGCTTTATTGTTCTATCGGCTTGGTGTCTAGGGGTTCTCAATGCGCATAGAAAATTTTTCCTTTCTTTCGCAGCTCCTATCGTTTGGAACGCAGCCCAAATTTTCCTTGCCGTATTTGCATGGGCTAATGGGTGGAATGAGGGAGAAATAGCCAAAGCAGCAGCTTGGGGCGTTCTCATCGGAGGGTTTTTACAATTCGCTATACAGCTGCCCGCCGTATACAAGGCTGCCCCTTCCATTCGAACAAGTTTCCGCATTCGCCTTAAGCCTGTTCAGGATATTTTCGCTAGGTTCACTCCGGCTCTTTTGGGAAGAGGAGTTATCCAACTGTCAGCTTTTTTCGATCTGTTTCTCGCTGGCTTCTTAGCAGCTGGAGCTTTTGCTGGCTTATCTATAGCTCAAATCATCTACTTGCTCCCTATTGGCATCTTTGCGATGTCGATTGTTTCCGCTGACCTTCCCGAACTATCACGCGATCAAAAAGAAATAAGCAAAGTGATAAAACGTCTAGAAATAAGTCATGAGAGACTTGTCTTTTACGTCGCATTTTCGGCTATTGCATTTTTCTCAATTGGAAAACCTATAATCGGGGCTCTTTTTGAACGCGGCGAATTTACCGAAGAAGATACTTTGTTTGTATGGCTTATTTTATGCGCATACAGCTTCGGATTAATCACTTCTAGCGTCAGCCGACTATTTCAAAATGTCTGTTACGCAGGTGGAGACACTAGAGGCCCAGCAAAGTTTGCTGCACTTAGAGTTTGCTTTTCAGGTGTTATCGGCGTGATATTAATGTTTCAATTTGACCGTTTTGCTATCAACGTTGATGAGATTGTCAAGATAGGTGATCTACCGGTTTTCAAGCCGCTTCCAGAGTCCATACGCTCGACAGATATGGGGCCCCAAGCTTTAGGTGCTATAGGCCTAGCCCTGGGTAGTGCCTGTGGGTCTTGGATAGAGTATGCGCGACTGAAAAAGCGGATGGTTAGTATTCTCCCCTCTGGTTATCATCTACCTAAACCATTAGTGAATCTCTATATTCCTCTTGTGGTTAGTGGACTAATTGGCGGAGTTCTCACATGGGTTTTTGATGGGGTTCACAATTTGATACTAGGACCATCTCTCCTCATAGTTACGGGGGTTGTGTATGTCTATTTGTCCTACTTAAAAGGATCTGACCCCGCAAGAGAGCTACTTCGTCTTGCCAAAGTCCCTCATAAATAATCAGTTACTAGATGAAGGTAACAGCACTAGGTCATCACGGTGGATAACTTCTTCTGGCGACCCTCTAGGATGCTCTTGAGTAGAAAGGCCTAATAGAGGAGCGAGATCGATAGAGCTTACCGCACACAAGCCGCGGGCAATGTGCTTCCCCGTAGCATTGATAATAGAAACTGCTTCGCCACTTTCCCATTGTCCAGAAATACTCTTTACACCGACAGCCAACAAGGAACCTCCCCTATTCAAAAGAGCTTCTTCCGCTCCGTGGTCTATTTGAAGCGTTCCATTGGCTTCTAGGGCAAAGGCTATCCATAGCTTCTTTGCTGAAAGTTTCTGCTGATTAGGGCGCACAATGGTACCTGTTTCGGGCGATTCATTTAATGCGTTAATCAGAACTCTATCACTAGCTGCAGAAGCGATAGTCGTCGTAACGCCAGACCATGCAGCCATCCTCGCTGCAGCTAGTTTTGAACTCATGCCCCCGCTACCCTGATTCCCACCGGATTTCCCAATCTCTGCACTCAACTCAGCAGTAGAGTCGATTTCTGGTATTAAGGTTGCGCTTTCATCCAAATGGGGATCTGCTGAGTAAATACCTTCTGTGTCAGTAAGAATAATTAGCTTCTCCGCTTTAACTAGGTGCGCAAGCAATGCCGCAATGCGATCATTATCTCCCCACCTAATAGCGTCATCCGCTACAGCATCATTCTCATTAACAATTGGGACGATTCCGGCTTCCAACAAAGACTCAAGGGTTGATCGCGCATGAAGATAACGAGAACGAACAAAAAAATCATCAGGGGCTAGGAGCAGCTGGCCATACTCTAGGTTATGCCGAGCTAATTCTTCTCCATAGATCGCCATGAGCTTTGGTTGCCCTACCGCAGAAGCAGCTTGAAGAACACGCGAGTCCTCAGGGCGACCTGAGGTATAGCCTAACATAGGTAGCCCAACTCCAATAGCGCCACTACTAACCAAAATAATGTCGCTGTATTCTTTTCTGACTTCGGCAACTTCATCACACAATTTGGCGATTGCCTCGCGCTTTATGGAACCATCAACTTTGGTTAATGAAGAAGTACCTATTTTAACGACAACTTTCACGCTTCTATTGTCGCAGCATCGGAGATGAATTTCTTGTATTTAGACCTAAGTAATTAGAAGTCAAAGTTTCCATCTTCTTGAAATTCAAACTCCAGTTGACCGATCTTAACAATATCCCCTTCTTTCACGCCAGCGCGCCTAAGCGCCTTATTGACACCCAGTTTCTCCAGAGAGCTCTGAACAAACTGGAGGGCTTCTATGTTAGTTAGATCATTTAACGAGACAGCACGCTCAGCGCTTCTTCCAAAGACGGTGAATAGGTTGTTACCACTCTTTTCTACTCGAATGCCTTTGGGAGTAGGGCGGTGAATGACTTCATCAGTATCTGTAACAGTTGCTTGGCTTCGGTCGTACTTAACTAGCCGCTCCATTTCTGCGACAGCGCTTTCTAATCCATAACCAGTAACTGATGAAATTGGCAGGCAGGAATCTGGTACCTCCGCAGTACCTACATCATGTTTCGATCCTAGAAGCAAACGAGGCCTTTGAAGAAGATCGGGTTTATAGGTTCCGAGCTCTCTTAGAAGCGTCTCGAGTTGCTCATCAGGAGATATCCCCTCGTAGGCTGCTAGGTCAAGAAGGACTACCAATACTCTCGCTCTTTCAACATGCTTAAGGAACTGGTGGCCTAACCCTTTGCCTTCCGATGCCCCTTCAATAAGACCTGGTATATCTGCTACCACCATTTCAAAATCTTCCCGCACTTTAACAACCCCTAAGTTAGGAACCAGTGTGGTGAATGGGTAGTCAGCAATTTTTGGACGAGCAGCGGATATCCGAGAGATTAGAGTACTTTTCCCTACATTTGGAAAGCCTACTAAAGCGACATCAGCCAATAACTTCAACTCTAGTCGAAGCCATTGCTCTTCCCCTGATTCACCTTGCTCAGCGAAACTTGGAGCGCGTCGATTGTTAGCTAAAAATCTTGCATTTCCTTTACCACCCTCACCACCTTTTGCTCCGAGCCATTTCGTTCCTGATGATGAAAGATCAGCTAATATTTCGCCTCCTTGATCTCGAACGATTGTGCCCACCGGAACAGATACTTCCAACGAATCGCCATTCGCACCATGACGTCGTTTACCTGCTCCATGCCGACCATTTTCGGCGCGTCGATGAGGATAATCCCTAAACGAAAGCAAAGAAGCAGTATTATGGTCTGCGACCAACCAAATATCACCCCCATTACCGCCATCGCCTCCATCGGGGCCACCCCGATTGACATGCGCTTCTCTCCTAAAGGCGACACATCCTGCTCCACCGTCGCCTCCTCTTACATTGAGGCCGCATTCGTCAACAAAATTTGACACAGTATTACCTTAGATTGAAGCCACCTAGACCAGTGACTGTTTCGAAAATATTAGCAAAGTCTATTCAGGAATGACGTCAACGAGTTTTCTGCCGCGCCGTGATCCAAATTTAACTCTGCCATCAGCTGTGGCGAATAGAGTATCGTCTCCCCCGCGGCCAACATTATTACCTGGGTGGAATTTTGTTCCACGCTGACGTACCAGAATCGAACCAGCAGAAACTAAAGTTCCGTCATAGGCTTTAACGCCCAAGCGCTGAGCATTTGAATCTCTCCCGTTACGGGTAGACCCGCCGCCTTTAGTCTTTGACATCTTGCTAGTCCTTTGTTATCGAAGTGATTTTAATTTCATTGTAGTTCTGTCTGTGGCCCCACCGACGTCGCTGATTGCTCTTATTTTTGTATGTAAATCCATTGATCTTTTTTCCGCGACCTTCGCCAATGATTTCTGCCGTTACTTTGGTTCCCGCTAATTCTGCTGGAGTAGCGAAGATTGAATCTCCATCAACAATCATCACTGGAGACAGGCTGACAGAAGAACCCACATCTCCTAATAATTCCACCTTGATGATTTGATCTTTTTCAACCCGGTATTGCTTTCCACCGGTCTTAATTACGGCATACATAAGTCACTAGCCTAGTACTTTCTGCACAAAATACCGACACCCCCCAAAGCAGATAGCCAGAATCAGAGTTTATTTAACTCTGAGCCTTCTGGTATGACTGTAATAAGCCCTCCCCTATTCGTTTGCGCGTCATTTCAACAAGTCCCAACTCAGATATTCCCAAAACTTGTGTGCGAGTTTTATCCCGGGACAATGCTTCACGGAATACTCTAAGTACATCTTCACGGTTCTTTTGAACTTCCATATCTACAAAATCAATAACAATAATCCCGCCTATATCTCTTAGACGAAGCTGCTTCGCTACTTCCTTTGCTGCTTCTAGATTGTTTCTATAGACAGTTTCCTCAAGGTTTGATGAACCGACGTTTTTACCAGTATTGACGTCAATCACAGTCAGAGCTTCAGTATGTTCAATAATTAAAGAGCCTCCGGAAGGGAGCCAGACTTTAGAGTCTAAGGCTTTTGTTAATTGCTCTGTAACATATAACTTCTCAAAAAGTGGAAGATCCTCCTCAGTTGGATTATGAAACTCTATACGGTCAGCAAGCGCAGGTGCGACAGTTTCTAAGTACTCACTTGCTTCCAGATAGAGCTCCTTGTCATCTACGACAACGGACCTATACTCCTTACTAAATTCTTCACGGATAACGCGGAACGGCATTTCGGGCTCTCGATGCAAAAGAGTGGGAGCTGAAGCTTTACTTGCTAATTCCTTAATAGTTTTCCATTGCGCTACAAGACGATCAACATCTAATTGGATTTCTTGCTTTGTAATATTTTCTGCTGCAGTTCGCACTATGATTCCATGCTCAGCAGGCTTTGCTTTCTCAAGTATCTGACGTAGCCGCTTTCTCTCTTTCTCTTGAAGTCTTTTTGATATGCCAAACGTTGAACTATTTGGAACAAGAACCACAAAGCGCCCTGCAAGTGAAACCTCTTGAGTAAGTCGAGCACCCTTGTGGGCTATCGGATTTTTCGTAACTTGACATATGATCACTTGTTTATTCTTTAGAACTTCTTCGATCCGAGGGAGCTTCTTCTTATCAGCCTGATCAGAAGTCACTAAATCGCTCTGGTATAGAACTGCGTTTTTGGGCGTACCTATATCAACAAATGCTGCTTCCATTCCAGGCAGCACATTTTCGACTTTCCCTAGATAGACATTTCCATGAATCTCGCTTATATCATTAGCTGGCTGAGAAACAAAGAACTCTAATAGCGACCGTCCTTCTAAAGTAGCAATCTGGGTTAAACCGTCTTCCACATGCACAGCCATTGTGTACCGACCGACTGCCTTGCCTTTTCGTTCCTGTCCACGTCGTTTCTTGAGATTGGCTTCATCGAGCTCAATCCTTCCATTATTCTCAGTTGCCTTATTTCGACCCTCTGAAGAGCGAGATTTCCTTCGCTTCCGTCTTTTCCGATTGGCATTTTTAGTTGAAGAGCTGGTTGCATTCTTTCCGGCCTGATTCGCTATCGGTGCTGGGCGAGTATCTCCGATTTTTGGCTTATTCTTTTCTATGGGGTTCCTATCTCTAGAATTTTTATTGCTTTTATCGACATGATCATTCGCCCCATTCTTTTGGGCTTCGACTTGATCGGACATGGGTTATTTCCCTTCTCATAATGCGCCTACCAGAGAACGCATTGGGGTGGCACCAGCAACTTCTAGTGGGTCGAGTCGCCTAGCCCCCTCTTCGACTATTTGTTTTTTTCTACGGAGTTTGTATTCACTAAGGTAGGGCTCCAAAGACCGGAGTAATTCACTCGGCCGCAGCGACCTAGGTTGTGTCCCCAGTTCAGCTTGCAACGTTACCCTCCCATCGATTCTCTCATAGTTTTTTCGTACTAAATATACTTGCGGCTTTATGTCGTCAACGATTTCTTTTCCTTTTCGTTCCCGGCGTAAAACGATTTCATTTGCACTATTTATTCTATCTATCCATGAGTCGACCTTGGTGTCATCCTCATTAACAGTGATGTCCCAAACACAAGAAGTCACTGTTTGCTGCAAAGAAGGGAACTTCCCGTTCATAATAGAAGCCCCGTTGATCTTTATTCCAGGGGGTAAATTAGAATTTAATGAGCTGCAAATATCCCCAACAATGATTAATTCTCTATCTGAATCATCCACTTGGATATCGATGTACTCGCAATCTGACTCCGCACCTGTTGGTAGCGCTAGGCCATAAGATATTTTGGGTCGTGGAGAGAAACCTTGACTATATACAAGTGGGACTCTTGACACCCGCAAGGTCCTTTCCCATACTTTTGCAATATCGCGATGGCTTGCAAATCGGATTTTCCCTGTCTTAGTTGATCTAAGTCGAAGAGCCATCATACGCCTAAACCGTTTCGCTTTTTTTGCGTATAGTCAAAAGTTGTGGCACTTCCGACCCTTTAGTTAGATCTTGCCAAGTTCCTTGACTACCGCCGACTGGTGGCGAAGTCGAACCAACAACATGGTCGAGGCCGTAGCCAGTGCAGGCACCACAATCATAGCAAGGAGTCCATCGGCAATCTTCAAGGCCAACTTCTTCTAAGGCATCTCGCCATTCTTGCCAAAGGAAGTCCTTATAAAGGCCAGCATCAAGGTGATCCCAAGGTAATGGTTCAGATTTGTCGCGATGCCGATATGCGTAGTCCTCAACTGAAAGGTTCAGCTTATCCATTGATGACAACCATCGGTCAAGGTCAAAGTGTTCGCTCCACTCTTGAAATATCCCGCCTGATCTCCACACTTCTTCGATAAGTGGTGAAAGCGCACGGTCTCCTCTACTCAAAACCCCTTCTATTAAAGTAGCCTTCGGGTCATGCCATTTCAGCTGGACCCCCCTAGACCGACTTGTCGCATCTTTAAGCAGGTTGATCTTTCTTTGGAGCTCTTCAATCGTATTTTGACCAAACCACTGAAATGGCGTGAATGGCTTCGGAACGAAACCTCCGACGCTAACGGTTACTGAAGCTTGTTTGGTATATCTTTTACCAATTTCGACACAGTTTTTTGCTAAATCTGCTATGCCCAAAGTGTCTTCATCAGTTTCAGTAGGTAATCCTATTAAGAAATAAAGCTTCACTCTTCGCCATCCTTGTGAGAATGCTGACTCGACAGCCCCATAAAGGTCTTCTTCTGTAATCAATTTGTTGATCACTTGTCGCATTCGCCAAGTTCCTGCTTCTGGAGCGAAGGTCAACCCAGAACGTTTTCCGCCTTGGAGCGTCGCTGCGATACCTACTGTGAATGCATCCACACGAAGCGATGGCAAAGACACTCCCGTCTGTCCACATGACAAAGGGTCATCTCCAACTGCAGCGACTGCTTTCTCAATATGGCTATAGTCTGCAGTCGATAGCGAAGTTAATGCAACTTGGTCATACCCTGTCCTCCGAAGACCTTCAGAAACCATCGTTCTTACTTGATCAACTGACCGCTCTCGAACCGGACGAGTGATCATCCCAGCTTGACAGAATCTACAACCCCTCGTGCACCCTCTGAAAACTTCAACATTAAGGCGGTCGTGGACAACTTCAGTGATTGGGACAAGCTGGTTTTTGGGATATGGCCAATCCTCCAGACTTGTTATGGTTCGCTTCTCTACTAGTTTCGGCACATCATCGTACTTAGGTTCCAGAAGCTGGAACCCATTCTGATCTCTTGATAGGTTATACATTTGCGGGACGTATACCCCTTCAATCTTTGACAGCTCTCTTAGGAGAAAATCTCTACTTGGATGGGTGGACTCGCTGGTCTTCCATTGATGAATCACATAAGTTAATTCTGAAACAACCTCTTCACCGTCACCCAATACGAAGAAGTCAACAAAGTCAGCTAAAGGCTCGGGGTTGTATGTGCAATGACCGCCAGCAGCGATTAAGGGATCATCATTTCCTCTTTCAACAGAGCGCAATGGAGCCCCAGCTAAATCGATACAATTCAAGAGATTTGTGTAAACAAGTTCGGAAGAAAGATTGAACGCTAATATATCGAACTCATTTGCAGGACGATGGGTATCAACGCTGAAAAGAGGAATTCGTTTTTCTCTCATTGTTTTCTCTAAATCAATCCAAGGAGCGTATGCTCGTTCGGCTTCTCCAATCGGAAGTTCATTAATTATTTCATAAAGGATCTGAAGGCCTTGATTGGGAAAACCAACTTCATATGCGTCTGGGTATGTCAAGAGCCATGCTACGTTTCTGGGATCGTGGGGCGGCTGAATGGCTCCTCGTTCCAACCCGATGTAGCGCGCTGGTTTTTCAACATGAAGTAGCAGGTGTTCTATTTCAGGCCAGATCGAAGTCATCCTTGGCAAGTCCGTTCTCTTAAATCAACTTCCTGAAGGATACTAGATACTTCATCTAACAGCCTCATACCTTCGCATATGTACATTCAAAACCAGGCCAACGGCAACGAAACTAGTAAGGCTTGATGAACCCCCGTAAGAAACAAATGGCAAAGGTATCCCAGTTATAGGCATGATGCCTAGTGTCATACCGACAGATTGGAACATCTGGAAAACGATCATCGTTAGAACTCCTACGCAGATTAGTGTTCCAAGAAGGTCTGCTGACTTTTTTGCTGTTCTCCAGCATCTCCATATGACTACTCCGAACAAACCCAAAATTACTACGGCGCCGATAAACCCTAGCTCTTCTCCAACAACTGAAAAGAGAAAATCAGTATGCTGTTCTGGAACGAACTCGCCGCGCGTTTGTTGACCCTCTCCGTAGCCCTGACCTCGAAGACCTCCAGATCCAATAGCTATTTGAGCTTGTGTCTGTTGGTAGGCTGCTTCTGTCTGACTAGAAGCTGGATCGATAAATGAAGTTAGACGATCTCTTTGATAGTCCTGGAGTAAACCCGTACTCCAAATGATAGCAATACCGGCAACACCTACTAATGTCATAAAGGCTATATGGCGAGTTTGGGCTCCGCCCACAAGTAGCATCCCCATCGTTATGGCTACGAATACCAGCGCAGATCCGACATCGGTTTCCAGAAGAATTAAGCCAAGTGGAACCGAAGCAAGGAAAAGTGAATTTAGAATAGCTTTCTCACTTAGATAACCATCAAAGCGTTCGAGATAGCTTGCCAAGGCAAAAATAAACGCAACTTTACAGAATTCTGAAGGCTGCAGCTGAAATTGGCCAAATTCAAACCAAGCCCTTGTCCCATTTCGTTCTACACCTAGAGGAGTTAGAACCAGAAGAAGTAAGAGATTCGATCCCCAAAATACTATTGGGGCCAAGTCTCTAAGACGCCTATAAGGAATCGAGGATGTTACTAACATAAGGAGAGTGCCTGTGACTACAAACAAAGTATGGCGCGATAAAAAACTCTTATCGTACATTGTTGGGTCGCTACCTCTAGTAGCGCTATAGACCATGAAAACACCTGTCACCCCAAGGGTCAGACAACTTAAGATCAGTGCGAGATCAATATGAAGCCAAGGAGAAATAGGGCTTCCAGTCGGATTCAACGATGATCTCTTCCTTTGCCAACTTAGGTCACTCATCTCAATCTCCTGAACCGATACTACTAGTTTCTGCGAATGCCTCGCCTTCGATAGGAGGCTCTTCGAGCTCATTCGCCAGCTGACGTGCTGCTTCATCTGCTTCAGCGACACTTAGAAAGCGAGGAACGATACCGTATGCGATCTGTTCGAAATAACGTCTTACAACTGGGGCTGCTACTGCCCCACCAAATCCAGCTTCTTCCAAGATTACGACAGTGACGTATTCGGCTTCAGGGTTGGGTCCCCAACCAACAAATAAAGCATAATCTGCAATAAGTGCATCTAAACTCTGCTTTTCAGATGTTCCAGTTTTTCCAGATACTGGCCAATCTTCATGTGGGAAATTCAGAAATGCATCATAGGCAGTCCCCTCTAGACCATTATCCGTTCTTCTCCATGTAGTAACGCCGGCGAGGCCATCAATAATCGGTTGTCTAAAGGCATCTGGAAGATAGAGATCGCGAGTTACTCTCGATTCAAATTGAACTTCAGTTTCTCCAGTGATGGGGTTGATAGTTCGAAGCCCAATATTAGGGGCGTACAAGGTTCCTCCATTTATAAGTGCCGCATACGCGTTCGCTATTTGTAATGGTGTAGCGAGCACATCTCCCTGCCCAATTGATGTATTTAACGTATCACCTGTTAGCCATTTATCGGTTAAGAATGCTTCTGGGTTTTCCCTGTACGCTTCCCGACGTGAATCCGGTGTAGGGATCCGCCCCCCATTCTCGTTCGCTAAAGTAATACCACTTGGTACACCAAAACCAAAATACGAAGCAGCCACCTGTGGGGATTCCAAATCGAAGCCCGGAAGAATATCGAAATGAGTTGCAAGGTTATAGAAGTAAGTATCGGACGAATACGTAAGCGCTAATCGAAGGTCCACTTCGCCATATGCAGCAGCGCCTGCATTTTGGAATTCACATGTTCCACCCTCACAAGTGGGAATGGTATATATACCCTCATCTAGGTACATCGAATTTACACCCAGTATCCCCCTAGACCCTATCAACCCTGTATCCAAGGCCGCATAGGCAGTAAACGGCTTGAAAGTTGACCCTGGAGGATATGTTCCCTGAATAACCCTGTTAAGAAGTGGAAGGCTATTCCCAGGATCAATCAGGTCATCGAATTCATCTTGACTGATACCTGATACAAATAATTCAGGGTCGTAAGTAGGGAATGAAGCCATAGCAAGCACCGACCCATCTTGAGGATTCATCACAACCATTGCACCTGCAGGCGCTTTGTAAATGATCACTCCCTCCTCTTCAAATTTTGTAGGCTGCTGGCGAGCTATATCTAATCCGTCTTTCAGGTACTCCTCTGCCATTGCCTGAAGGTCGATGTCAATAGTTAGCTGAACATCGCTTCCCGCCCTTGCTGGAATCTCTTCTACAACTTCAAGGATGTTATTGAACTTGTCTACAATCACTGTCTTTCTTCCTGGAGTTCCCCGCAAAGCATTTTCATAAAAGAGCTCAATACCCGCTTTCCCGATCTCATCATTAGCAAGATACGTCTTCTCGGCACTCTGGACTTGACCAATTTCGTCTTCGCTCAAGCTTCCCACATATCCCAACAAATGAGCTGCCAAAGTACCGTATGGATAGTCGCGTACCGTTATTACTGTTGTTCCAACCCCAGGCCATTTGTAGGAATACTCTGCAAGGTAAACTTGGAGCTCTTTAGAAATATCTGAAACTACAGGAACTTTAGCGAATGGCCCATATCGCTCTGATACATACGCATCTTCGATTTGAGCCACTTTCGTGAGTTTTCCAGAAAGACTTATCTCCCTTGCAAGGTCGAAAAAAAGATCATCTAATTTTGATGTACGAACAGTTGCCATCTCCTCTTTATCGATTGTCACGACTATTGATTTTCTATTGTCAACAAGGATTCGTCCGTTTATATCTAGGATCCTCCCTCTTGGAGCTCTCTCAATAATTTCTTCAGTTGTATTGTCCTGAACTCGTTCGATGAATTCAGTTTCTTTGATAATTTGTAAATACCACAACCGCGCAACAAGCGGTATAAACAGAGAAATAGCTACCGCACCTAAAATACCTAGTCGCAAACGCCGTGAACGATCAAGCCTTCTTAGCCTATTCATTTCTCTCAGCACCCGACAACATTATCATCCTAGCCTTCGATCAAATCCAACGGGACTTTCCCGTCTAGCATCGAATGCCCACGCCATCAGAAAATGAACTGGAACCATCAGCAAGCCGGTATACAAGCTCGAAATGACCAGTATTTTACCAAAATTCCGATTGTACAAATTCGGTTCTGCTATAAGCTCTCCAAAAGTTACAAACAAAACAAGACCTACGGTAACTGCAGCAACAGATATTGTTATTCTAATAATCCACTCAGCCTCATCTGATAAGAAGACCGCTATTTGCCCTAGAAGATACCCAACTATTGCGTAGGTCAGAGCATTTAATCCTAGTGGAGTTGCCAGATAGAAGTCATAGAAAAGACCGCTGGAAAATCCAACTATTGCACCACTTGTCGGACCTCCGTACCAGCCGGCAGCTATCGCTGATGCAAGAAGGAGTTCTGGCATCACTCCGAAGAGTCGCATTGAAGAGAACAACTCCAACTGGAGCAAAAGAAGAAACAAGATAACAAGACAGTTCTTTATTACTGCGACACCCATTCTTTCACTCCATACTTGGTGGTTGATACAGAACGACTGTAACGAAATCGAGATTATCCATCTCACCAGTTGGCTCAACTAGTAGTTCTTTCTCAAGATTGACTTCATCTGGCACAACTTCAACCACTGAACCGACTGCAAAACCTTCAGGGTATGGACTTCTATCTAGCCCACTGGTTACCAAAATACTCCCCACTTCTACAGGTGCCCCTATAGGAATCCCGTCAATAACTCGCATTGGCTGGTCGACACCGTTACCAGTAAGGATTCCAATCTCTTTAGTGCCGATAGCAAGAACACCTATATTGACAATTGGATCGGTGATTAACCGGACGCGTGAATCTCGAAGTCCAGGATTCTCTATTCTGCCTATCAGCCCACCAGTTGAGATGACAGGCATCCCTTCCCTTACTCCACTTTGTGTGCCCTTATTAATCTCAAGCACATAGGGATCAAAGTTAGATACTGATCCGGCTGTGACTTCTGCAACTAATGTTTCTTGTCCACCAAGTCCCTGAAGTCCTAACTGGGTTCTAAGAGCTTCTAGGTCATTTACAGCCCCTTCATTGGCTATTCGGTAACTCAGTAGTTGATCTAGTTGTCTCCTTAATAAAGTATTCTCACGCTCTAATTCATCTCCGTTAGAGAATGATTCCCAAACATCACCAACTGGGCTAAACACAATGTTGGCTAAGGATCTAAATGGTTGGACTATGACAATCCCAGCTTTTTTTAAGTTTCCGATTGGAGCATAACCTCGTGCATCCAGTGAAATCAGTGTGACTGAAGTAAGGATAAGAAGAGCGAGAGCAAATCGAGAGCCACTATATCTTCGTGGCCCAGCCATACAGCAACAACCTTAGGCCTAGACCTGTGAAGAGGAGAAGAGAACCCCTTTTAGAGAATCGAAGGATTCTAAGGATTTCCCTGAGCCTAACGCTACAGCATGGAGTGGTTGAGGAGAGATACAAACTGGCATCCCAGTCTCATGTGCTAAGCACTCTGGCATACCGTTCATAAGTGCTCCACCACCAGCAAGCATGATCCCCTTCTCCATGATGTCAGCTGCTAATTCCGGTGGAGTGACGTCTAAGGTCATTTTAACTGCGTCGATGATAGCTGATAACGGCTCAGCAATTGCTTCGCGTATCTCAGAGCTTGAAGTAACAATCGTTTTTGGTAATCCAGTTATTAAATCACGGCCTCTGACTTCAGCGTAGAGCTCTTCAGTGACCCATGCGCTTGCCAGCTTGATTTTCAGTTCTTCCGAAGTTCTGATGCCAAGGGCAACACTGTATTCTTTTTTGATGTATTGGACGATGGAGTTGTCAAGCTCATCTCCTCCGACTCGGACTGACTTGTTCGCTACCACACCGCCCAAAGATATGACGGCAACTTCTGTCGTCCCACCCCCGATATCAACTATCATATTTCCGCTAGGTTCTTGGACTCGCATCCCCGATCCAATTGCAGCTGCCATGGGCTCCTCTATGATGTAAGCCGGCTTGCGTGCTCCAGCAAATTCAGCAGCTTCCTGAACGGCTCTCTGCTCGACTCCTGTTATGCCAGATGGGACGCAAATCACCATTCGGGGTTTAGCTAACCTACTTTGGTGAACTTTTTCGATAAAGTGCCGAAGCATCTGCTCGCACATATCAAAGTCTGCTATGACCCCATCTCGTAATGGCCGTGATGCCCTAATGTGATCTGGGGTTCTACCAATCATTCTTTTGGCATCAGTTCCAACTGCAAGAGCTGATCCATCCCGAATGTCGATTGCGACCACGGAGGGCTCGTTTAGCACAATTCCTTCACCGCGAACATAAACGAGTGTATTAGCAGTCCCGAGGTCAACTGCCATATCTCGACCCATAACTCCGAGTATTGAAGCCATATAATTTACCGTTCGTTTCTAGAGATTCTTATGTGCATAGCTTAGATTTTAACAAGCAAGCGTGCTTGCTCAAATCTCCGCTTCTTCTAGTGTAGAAGGAGATGCTAAAAGTGCAATCCACCTATCCAAATTGCAGCATTATTCAAAGAAGATACTTATCTCTCTTCGAGCGGATTCTGCTGAGTCAGATCCATGAACAAGATTTTCTGTAAACAGGGCGCTGTAGTCTCCACGTATTGTTCCTGGTTCAGCCTCAGCGGCATTTGTAGCCCCCATCATTTTTCTGACTATTTCCCAGGTATCCTCAGGTCCTTCTACGACCATCGCTACAGAATTAGATCTTCCGATAAAAGTTACTAGGTCATCGTAGAAGGGCTTTCCTACATGTTCTGCGTAATGAAGCGCCGCTATGTCTGGGGTAATCGTCAACATCCTCAGAGAAGATATGCTTAGCCCTTTTTCTTCAAAACGTGAAATAATTTTTCCGACTAGCCTTCTTTCAACTGCGTCGGGTTTACAAAGTACTAAAGTTTGGTTCATAAAAGAGATTTTATCGTTTCATGAAGCCAACGAGACTATCACCTTCGGTTTGCTAGATACGCCTCTCTTAGCGCACCAACGACGTATAAAGATCCTGTGCCCATTACGACATCATCTGGGTCAGCGAGCGAAAGGGCCAAGTCCAATGCGTCTTTGGGATCGTTCCTTACTTCTACTTTAAGAGAAGCTTTCTTAGCTGCTTCTGCTAGATCGTTAGCTGCCATAGCTCGCGGCGTTGCAGCTTCAGTGCATATGATAAGTCCAGCTTCATCTGCTTCTAAGCAATCAAGCATCCATTTAGCATTCTTCTCTTCCGTCATTCCGACTATAAGAATTAATTTTCCATCTACTGGGAAGCTTTGATTAAGCGTTTGTGCAGCTGCTTCTGCTCCTGGAGGATTATGGGCACCATCGACCACTACAAGCGGATTTGACCCTAGAACTTCAAACCGACCTATTATGCTGACCTGCTCGAAGCCGCTCTTGACTACATCGTCAGGTAACGGTGTTTCAAGAAATGCCTCGGCAGCTGACAACGCTATAGCTGCGTTAAGCCCTTGGTGTTCTCCATGGAGAGGGAGATAGATATCTTCATATATTTGTGATTGAGTTTTTAAGCTCAAATGTCTTCCTCCCACAGCTAGTTCGTTGGAAAGAACTGAAAAATCTTGACCCCTTTTATGTATTGTTTGTGGCTGTTCATAAGCGAATATAGCGTCTAGTTCATCGTCAACTTCACCTAGGCAAAGAATGCCACCTTTGCGAATAATCCCTGCTTTTTCACGCGCTATTTTCTCGCGCCAACCTTCTGCTCCATCTGTATGGTCATAATCGACATTGGTAATAACAGAGACGCGTGGATTGCCTATATTTGTTGCGTCATATCGGCCCAACATACCCACCTCAATTACTGCAACATCAACTGCGGCATCGGCAAAGGATCTGAATGCAACCGCTGTGACTAGTTCGAACCAACTTGGGCTGAAGTCAAGATCAATTTCCGCTAGGGATAACGCATGGACATTTTCCGCAAATTCTTCTTCGCTTATAGGTTCCCCATTAATTTGAATTCGTTCTGTGATTGAAGCGACGTGGGGAGAGCTGTACAGGCCTACTGATAACCCAAGAGCACTTACGAGCTCCGCAATCATAGCTGCAGTTGAGCCTTTCCCATTTGTCCCAGTGATGTGGATCGTTGGGAAATCCTCGTGTGGATTACCAATCGCCTCGAGCAAGATTTTCATCTGACTAAGGGAAAGCCCATCAATCTTCTCTAGGGTTAATCTCCTATTGATGTGGCGATCGAGATAGTCGAGTGCTTCATTTATCAGCATCTTTGTAATGTATCGCCCTATGAGGCAGCTAGGCCGCTCTCTCCCCGAAGGATTAGTTCGGGTTTCATTTTCTTTCGAACGACGTCTTCGTTAATGACACAGGTAAGCACATCGTCTCGGCTCGGAAGTTCATACATCACTTCTAGAAGTACGTCTTCTAAAATTGAACGAAGCCCTCGAGCGCCTGTTTGACGTTCTAAGGCCAGTTCAGCAACTGCATCTAAAGCACCATCAGTGAACTCTAAATCAACATTTTCAAAACCAAAATATTTTTTGTACTGCTTCATGAGAGCATTTTTGGGTTCAGTTAGTATTCGGACGAGCGCATCTGTTTCAAGATTCCCTACCGCCCCTACAACAGGCAGGCGACCTATGAATTCAGGTATCAGCCCATATTTCACAAGATCTTCTGGCTGAACTTCCGAATATAGGGCCGTAAGGTCCTTATTTGAGGTTTGTCGAAGATCGGCAGCAAACCCAACACCACTGTTTCCTATTCTTTCTTCAATCACATCGTCAAGTCCAGCAAATGCGCCGCCACAAATAAATAGGATATTTCTTGTATCGATCTGGAGAAATTCTTGATGAGGGTGCTTACGTCCGCCTTGAGGAGGAACTGAAGCCAAAGTTCCCTCAAGTATCTTTAGCAAAGCCTGCTGAACTCCTTCACCAGAAACATCGCGTGTTATGGAAGGATTCTCGCTTTTTCGGGCAACCTTATCGATTTCATCAATGTAGATAATTCCCATTTCGGCTTTCTTTATATCTAGATCAGCCGCCTGAATAAGTTTCAGGAGAATATTCTCTACGTCTTCACCTACATATCCTGCTTCGGTCAAAGCTGTAGCATCTGCTATAGCGAAAGGAACATTCAACATTCGAGCCAAGGTCTCCGCCATGAGCGTTTTTCCGCAGCCGGTTGGCCCGATAAGTAAAATATTGCTCTTAGAAAGCTCTACATCGTCTTCTTTGCTCTCCCCTACTTGCACTCTCTTGTAGTGGTTGTAAACGGCAACTGAAAGTATTCTTTTCGCCTGTTCTTGACCAACAATGTAGTCATCGAGAAACTTGTTGATTTCATTGGGCTTAGGAAGCTCATCGAATCCTAATTCAACGGGTGATGCAAGCTCTTCGTCAATGATCTCATTACAGAGGTCAATGCATTCATCGCAGATATAGACACCGGGGCCAGCGATTAGTTTTTTGACTTGTTTCTGTGATTTACCGCAAAAAGAGCACTTTAGGAGCTCTCCGCCTTCACCGAATTTTGCCATTTCCTCCCCTAACCATTTTCTACAGCGGTTATTGGACCGCTGTTATCAATTTCACCTCGGGATTCGATTACTTCGTCAATGATGCCATACTCTTTCGCTTCGTAAGCGTCCATTATGTTGTCACGGTCAGTATCAGTTTGTATTTTCTCTATCGATTGACCTGTGTGAGCTGCTAATACTTCCTCAAGTTGATTTTTAAGTCGCTGAACTTCCCTTGATGCGATCTCCAAGTCAGATACTTGTCCTTGCGCTCCAGCGTATGGCTGATGTATGAGAATCCGTGAGTGTGGTAAAGCCAAACGCTTTCCACGGGTCCCAGCCGCTAAAAGTACCGCTGCTGCTGCGACTGCTTGCCCGTAGCAAATAGTTGCAATCTCCGGCTTGATGTAGGACATAGTGTCGTATATCGCAAATACTGAATTTATGTTTCCGCCAGGAGAATTGATATAGAGACTGACATCTTTATCTGGATTTTCCGACTCTAAATGGAGGAGTTGTGCACAAACCAGATTTGCAATTCCGTCATCAATGGGAGTTCCAATAAAGATGATGTTTTCTTTTAATAGCTTCGAGTACAGGTCATATCCCCGTTCTCCGCGGTTTGTTTGTTCCACGACGGTAGGGACAAGGTAGTTGTTGGGGGCGTTACTCACTATGTTCTTCTTCCTCGGTATCAATAGTAGTTGATTCCTCATCTACATTTTCGCTCATATTCTCTTCTTTGTCTTGGTTCTCTAAGAAAAGAAACGCTTCTCTCTCAATAGGATTCCCGTCTGGGTCTATGATTTCAACGTTTTCTTGGAGAAATTTCATCGCTTTCTGTTTTAATAAATCGGCTTTGAGAGTTAGCATCTGTCCGTTTTCGTGGAAAATCTCCACGAGTTGATCCTCTTGTTGATTAAAGTGTTCCGCTAAGTTACTTATTTCTAAATCTATATCCAGCTGTTCTACCGATATGTTTTCAGCGCCAGCAACAGCCCGAAGTGCTAGATCTATTTTAACAACTTTCGAGGCAGGGTCTTTCATATTTTCAGCTAAGGCCTCTATATCTTGACCCGTTGCTGCCAGAAACTGCTCAAACTGCATTCCTTGCTGCGCCATCCTCATTGCCATTTCTTGCAACTGCTGCTGGATCTGCTCCTGAATTAGAGTTTCTGGTGGGTCTTCGACAACAAGTTCGGCGAGTTCAGAACCAATTTCTTCTATTAGAAGATCCGCCGATTGTTGTTTTTTCGCTTCTTCGATTCTATTTCGCGTATCTTCGGTCAAAAGATTTACCGTTTCGAATTCTGTCATCTCTGCAACAAATTCGTCAGTAAGGTCGGGAAGTTTCTTCTCCTCTACTTTCTTCACTAAAGCACGGAAAGATAGAACTACGCCTTCTTCATTAGGGTGGTCGCCCGCAAATTCTATTACTTCTCCGACCTTTGCCCCTATTAGACCTTCGTTGATGGAGTCAACTATAAATCCAGACCCTATCTCATATGTAAAATCGTCGGCAGTTAGACTCTCTTCAGGCTCTCCGTCTTGTGACCCAGATAGGTCCATAGTAACGAAGTCGCCAATAGTAGCCGTTCGTGCAACTTCTTCTCGCTCGGCCGCCTGTTCCCTCAAACTATCGATTTGGTTATTTATCTCATCCTCAGTAGCCCCAAGAGGAGGAAGAGTAATAGTGAGGTCTTTGTACCCTTCCACTTCGACGGATGGCCGAGTAGCTACTATCGCTTCGAAACAAAGGGGTCCAGACTCTTCACCTTCAATAATAGTTACTTCGGGCTGTTCAATTGTGTCCACTTCGTGGCTGATCACTGCAGTTCGATAGTTTCTTCCTACCACTTCGTTCAAAGCTTCACTTCGGGCATAGTCTTGCCCAAATTTCGCTTCGAGCACTTTTCGAGGAACACGTCCAGGACGAAAACCTGGAAGGCTGACGTCTTTCGAGATTTTTTTAAACGCTAAGTCTATGGCTTCATCGACCTCTGATTCGTCGACTTCAACCGTTATCTTTACCTTGTTATCTTCTAGCTGATCTACAGAACTTGCCACAGGCCGAAAGTCTACCGGTGTAGAACTCACTCCCCTACCCTTTATCTCTTCTAGTTTTCCAGATACTGTATTTTGGACAATGTTCGTGTACTATTTGGAGTCTGCGGGTGTAGTTCAACGGCTAGAACCTCAGCCTTCCAAGCTGATGATGGGAGTTCGATTCTCCTCACCCGCTCTTACTATTCCAACTGAATAGGGCCATAAACTAGGTCTTTGTTTTTCGTCCAAGTAGACTTCGTTCGTGTCATCGAAATTCGTGGGTATCGCTGGTGGGAGTTGTTCTGGGAAAACGACTGTCGTCAACACTCTAGTTGAAGCATTTGAGGGATCTGTCTCGACTATAGCTTTCGATAGCTACTACCGTGATCAGGGGCATATGACTCTAGATGAGCGGACGCAGGTTAATTACGACCATCCGGACTCTCTTGATGTGGAGTTATTCGTAAGCGATATTCAGTCTCTTCGAGATGGATCCTCCATTGAAACACCGATTTACAACTTTTCGACTCATACAAGAAGCAATGAATCAAAAATTGTGACTCCTTCAGATTTAGTTGTGTTAGATGGGATTCTTTTATTAGCTTTCCCGGAGATTACGAATCTGTTGGATTTAGCTGTCTTCATCGAAGCTTCGGAAGAGATTAGATACAAGCGGCGAATACCGCGTGACATTCAAGAACGGGGAAGGACTGCGGAGCAATCTTCTGCGCAGTTCAAAGAGACAGTTCAACCAATGCACAAACGTTTTGTTGCACCTTCAATCTGCCACGCAGACCTCGTTATTGATGGTGAACAGAGCCCGCAAGTTTCATTAGCTGAGATTACTTCTGCCCTTTATCGTCAGAATTAATTCGCCTCTTCCTCTACTGCCTCTTCCTCCTCTACTAGGATTTCTCCTCCGAGAGCTTCGATTATCTGATCAAGGTAGACTTGGGATCCCAACTTTGTAAGATGCACTCCATCTCTTGCGAAGTATTCGGGGAAATCGTTTGATGCGCTTCTCCAGTCTACGAGAACTGCATTTTCATAGAGCGGGATAGCGTTGTCGAGAACGCCATTAACCCTTCCTTCCCATGGTTTCGGCACTCTGGCGTTTAGCACCACGACTAGTTCAGCGTCTATAAGAATTTCGAATGTGTTTGCTATGAGGTCTTCATCGATAACCCCGTTACTTCCCAAATGTATGACTATCGCTTCGCCCAGTAGTCCTCGGCTCTTCAAGTCCGTTAAGATTCTTGGGGCTTCGTTCCATTGTCGTGCTACTTCTGCTTCGACATTTGCATTATCTGTCAATAAGGATATTCTTTCGGAGAAGATTACGTCGAGGTCTTTAATAGAGACATTAGTGACAGCGCCCTTCATTATTGAATCGCCGAGAAAAGTCACCCGGTCGTAGAACGCTTTAAATTCTGGGGCCTCTACTAATTGAAGCAACTCTGCCCACACTGGATTATCGATATTAGTAGTTTCTAAGAAAGCAACAATATCGAAGCTTTCCATTGGGTCTTCTACAGTGGGGGTAGTTTCTGGTTCTTCTTGACTCACCGGTTCCGGAGTTGGAGTTGGAAAAGGTGTTGGGGTAGGAATGGGGGTTGGGGGGATCTCGATTTGTTCCTGTACGGTTTCATCTTCCTCAACTTGTTCCACAGCCGTTTCGTCGGTGCTCCATTCAGCCTGGACTTGCTCGAGGGTTATAAAACATCCAATGAGAGCTAGGGTTATAGTGGCGAGCTTTCCGAGTGACACCTTTATCTTCCTCATAGAGAAAGCAGTCCGAAGTGAATTCAGAAATCGTCTTTCGCGGATAGGGCGTTCAATAAATTGGTAGCTGACTTCAACAATGATCAGCGTAACGATGATGCGAACTAGAAAAAGTTGCCATCCGTCAATGTCAACGTCAACTCGTGGGCGGGTCAGCTGGAAAACTGGCCAGTGCCAGAGATAAAGGCCATAGGACCTTTTACCAATCCATTGCATCGGTCTGATTCCTAGAATTTGGCTTAATACGGATTGTGGAGTGACGGAAACTACAATAACTAATGCTGTTAGCACTGAGGTTATGAGCATCCCTCCTCGAAATAAACTGTCTATGTTGGGGTAGAACAAGGCATAGTGCATATTGGCCCAGATCAGCCCAGCTACCGAGGCAGACCCAACTACGAAAACGAACGTTTTTGATAGTGCATTTGGTGTTGCGATAGCCGGCTTATCTGATTGCCATGGTCGCCACAGGAAGGCAACCGCTGCTCCGATTAAGAGCGCTGATGCTCGGGTATCAGTTCCGTAATAGACGCGTAACGGGTCCGAAAAGGGTTCATATAATGACCATCGAAGAACTGATGATCCGATGATTCCGGCTATAACCAATGCGAAGGTAAGTCGCTTGCCCGCGAGTGAAAGCAATCCCCAGAGTAATAATGGCCAAACTAAGTAGAACTGTTCTTCTACCGCTAGGGACCAAAGATGATGAAAGAAGTTTTTCCGCTCGAATCCGTCTGTATACGATACATCTTGGAAGATGCTGAACCAGTTATAGATGTATCCGAGTGCTGAGAGAATCTCACCTTTTGTGGGAATGACATCTCTAGCAGTTAGGTAAGCAAGTGCTGTTGCGCCTCCTATGTAAGCAATGAGGGCTGGGAATAGTCTTCTAGCTCTTCTGTTCCAAAAACGCTTTATATCTATTCGTTGGTTTGCTTCGTATTCTCCTAGGAGGAGAGCTGTGATGAGGTAGCCACTGATAACGAAGAAGATTTCTACTCCGAGGAAGCCGCCCGAGAATCTAGTTACTCCGGAGTGGTACGCTATTACCGCAAGCACCGCAATAGCACGTA
Source organism: Acidimicrobiaceae bacterium (assembly GCA_002722525.1). Lineage (GTDB taxonomy): Bacteria > Actinomycetota > Acidimicrobiia > Acidimicrobiales > UBA8592 > UBA8592. Next base: position 30,173 of record PBMJ01000014.1, read on the forward strand.
AGCCATCTATCCCTGGGTTAAATGGGACGTAAGAAGCCGATTTCGAGCTATCAGATTCAGAGAGATCTGTTTTCTCAGAGGATACGCGGCCATTCGTCATATATCGAGAGTACTCCGAATGGGTTGATATTTACGCGCTAGCGTCCTTTATGAGGATTCTTGACGTTCGAGAAATTCGTATACCTCAAGCATATCAACGCCCGGAAAACGGGAGAAGCTCTTCGCAGGCAAAGGGAGTCCGGACGTGACGTTACTTCGATCCCGAGCGGAAGGCCATGCTACACCCTGCCAGTGTTGTCTCACGCTCGCCCTGGGAGTGTTGCAGCATTCTTTGTCAGGGCATTGTGAGGTTGAAAATCTTTTCGTATCGCTTCCTCTAAACCATTTCGCTTGATCAGCGGTGGTTCCAACCGTAACAGCGTGATGCGGGACCCTGTCCGCTTCGACATGAGTTACGCACCAGTATTGTCCGTAAGGTGTATCCGTGTATTGGTAGTGAAGGGACAATGCATCTTGCGTATGAAATGCTTGCCGCGTGCCCCAATTCCTACATAAATGTTCGCCCTCTATCGTTCCATCTATTCCGTGTGGGAGAGGAACCCCATCATTTTCATAGGCCTTCCAGACGACACCTTCATCATCAGATCTGAGGAAATGTAGCGTAACGTCAAGATGTTCAGTCGCTAGATTCGTTAAGCGGTGTCCGGCCATCTCGTATGAGATGTAGAAGATTTCCTGCAGGTCCTCTACTGAAATATCCATTGCGTTGTATGCGCTTTGCAAGAATTTTACTGCAGGTTTTTCGGGAGCGAGAATAGCGCCGGCGAAATAATTTGATTCAACTCTCTGTCGAAGATACTTGCCAATATCGTCTGCGACTTCATGCTTGAGCGCATAGTGGCCCAATGTCTGTAGGACAACTGATCTAGATGCTCTTGTAGATAAATCATTTCGTTGAGGGATGTATATTACTTTTTCTCTCTGGTCTGCTATTGACCTTGTTGAATGTGGAATATTTTCAGCTCTTCTAACAGTAAACCCAAAATATTCACACACATCCATAAGTATTCTCTCAGATACAGGTCCTGAACCCGGATACTTCACGGCTTTGAGAACTCCACTAGCCAAATCTTCTATCTCGTGGTAGTAGTTATTTTTTCTACTCATTTCTTGGCGTAAATCCCTGTTCGAATGCCTCGCAATATTCTTGGGTGTATTGGGGTTGGTAATCGTAAGGGCGGTGTCCTCTTCTAATGCTGTGTACAGCCCAATGATATGTTCAAGGATTTCGTCGGGCATTCGAGTTGATGGGCGTAAGTATGGAAGTTTTCTTTCCTTGTTACGAGGGTCTTCTTGTAATCGTTTGAGTTGAATTTCAAGTTCTGCTCTTCGGTTTGGAGGCTCTGGATCTAGAAGGTCTGCAGGTGTGCAGTCAAGCACTGATGCTAAATCTCGTACCAGGCTTACCCGAGGTTCTGCTAAGCCATTTTCTAGCTGTGAGAGATATGGTGCGGGCTTGGAAACAAGAGCTCCTAACTCAGCGAGCGTATGATTGTTACGTTTTCGGAAATATTTTAACCTCTGACCGAAGACTAGTGAGTCCATCTATCTCCCTTTAAAAGTATTAATTGGTAAAAGCATAGCTTTTTTTATAATAATTTTTGCAATTATTATCAATCACATAATTTTTATTATATTTAGGAGATATATAGGTTGATTTTTGGAAACTCATCCTGCATTGTAGATAACGCACATAGAACCCCGGTGTGCCAGATACAGGAGTTACCTATCATGTCCAAATCCTTTGATGAGCAAGTTGAAGAACTATCCCATGATTGGGCGGAAAACGATCGCTGGAAGGGAGTGCAACGTGATTATAGCGCTGAGGAAGTGATTAATCTCCGCGGGTCTATGCAAGTCGAGCACTCGCTCGCTCGTCATGGGGCAGAAAAGCTCTGGGAAAAACTGAATTCAAATGCTTACACCCATGCTATGGGCGCACTTACTGGCGGTCAGGCTATCCAAATGGTCAAGGGAGGACTTGAAGCCATATACCTCTCCGGGTGGCAAGTAGCTGGAGATGCGAATCTAGCAGAACAGGTTTACCCAGATCAGAGTCTCTATCCTGCGAATTCTGTACCTACGGTCGTTCGAAGAATAAATAATGCTCTTCGCCGAGCAGATCAAATTGAATGGAGCGAAGGAAATCGAGATCGCGACTGGATGGTTCCGATTGTTGCTGACGCAGAAGCAGGTTTCGGAGGCCCTCTCAACGCCTTTGAACTTATGAAGTCAATGATCGAAGCTGGAGCTGCAGGGGTCCACTGGGAAGATCAGCTAGCTAGTGAGAAAAAGTGCGGCCATATGGGTGGAAAGGTACTGGTGCCCACGCAACAACATGTTCGGACCCTTACCGCTGCCAGATTAGCTGCGGATGTTATGAATGTGCCTTCTTTAGTAGTGGCAAGAACAGACTCATTAGCTGCAACGCTTCTTACAAGCGATATCGACGAACGGGATCAACGATTCTGCACAGGCGAGCGATCTAGCGAAGGTTTTTTCCATGTGGAAAATGGCATGGATGCTGCTATCGCCCGCGGCCTTGCTTACGCCCCGTACGCTGACCTTGTTTGGTGCGAGACAAGCACTCCAGACTTAGAGGAAGCACAACGTTTCGCTGACGCTATGCATGAGAAATACCCTGACACAATGCTTGCCTATAACTGCTCTCCGTCGTTTAATTGGAAAGCAGCTCTTGACGATGCAACTATCGCCGCGTTCCAAAAAGAACTAGGTGATATGGGCTACAGATTCCAATTTATAACTCTTGCTGGATGGCATGCGCTAAACGCATCCATGTTTGAGCTCTCTCAGGCGTACACGGAAAAAGATATGACCGCTTATGTGGAACTTCAACAGCGTGAATTCGCTATGGAAGATAGTGGATATAGCGCTACTAGGCATCAAAGAGAAGTGGGAGCTGGCTACTTTGACCAAGTTGCTACTGTTATCTCCGGAGGAACTGCGAGCACGCTAGCCCTCAAAGGAAGCACAGAAGAAGAACAATTCTGAATCTGAATTGAATTCCTACTAGGTTAAAGAAAAGCGAACCGCTATATCTAGGAGAAGGAATGGGCGAAACGAAGATAACCAAGGGTGCTTTAGAGGTTGATGCGACCCTTTTCGATTTCGTTACGACCTCGCTTCTGCCTGGTTCTAATCGGGATGAGGGTGACTTCTGGGTTAATCTAGAAAGCCTTCTTAAGGAGTTCAGCCCTCGAATGGAACATCTCCTTCGGGTTCGTGATGATTATCAAAGCCAGATAGACGACTGGCACTTAAACCGCCGCGGAAGCCCCCATGATCATGAAGCGTACACCAGTTTCCTCGCTGAGATTGGCTATGTGCAAGAACGGCCAACCTCAGTTCAGGTAAATACCAAAAATGTGGATCCAGAAATTGCTAGCATCCCCGGTCCACAGTTAGTTGTTCCGGTTGATAACGCTCGCTATGCGATAAATGCTGCGAATGCGAGATGGGGAAGCCTATACGACGCCCTGTATGGAACAGATGTCGTCAGTGAAGATGATGGGGCTGAAAAAGCTGGCGCTTACAATCCTGTTCGCGGCGCCAAGGTAATCGCATACGCCCGTTCACTTCTAGACCAACACTTCCCACTCAACGAACTTTCACATGCTACTTCTACCGGATACAAAGTTATAGATTCAGAGCTTCGTGTTCTTTCAGATGATGAGGAAATAAGCCTTGTTGATCCTGAACAGTTCGTGGGTTTTGTCGGTGATCCGGCGAAGCCTAATTCAATATTTCTTAAAAAACATGACCTTCACATGGAAATTGTTTTTAATTCAGCCGATCCTATTGGAGCTGATGATCCTGCCGACGTTGCAGATGTGATGGTTGAGTCAGCACTTAGCACGATCATGGATTGTGAGGATTCGGTTGCCACTGTTGATGCCGTTGACAAGGTCCGTGCTTATGGCAATTGGCTTGGCCTCATGCAAGGAAATTTAGAAGTTGAATTTGATAAGGGCGGTAAATCAGTAGCTCGAAAACTTGAAAGTGACACTGTCATAAGCGCTCCAAACGGGTCTGAGAAGACAATACGACGTCGCTCTCTCATGCTTGTCCGAAATGTTGGTATGCACCTTATGACGGACATGGTTACCTTGGAAGGAAGAAAAATCCCCGAAACATTGCTTGATGCGGTGGTTACTACACTTTGTGGAGTTCATGACCTTGAGAAAACTAGCGGAAATCAAAATAGTCCGGATGGTTCTATCTACGTTGTGAAACCAAAGATGCACGGGCCTGATGAGGTTGCACTGGCGGTTGAAATGTTTGACAGGATCGAAGACTACTTAGGACTGGGCCGAAACACTATCAAAATCGGAATCATGGATGAGGAGCGTCGAACTTCCATGAATCTCTTGTCATGCATCGATAAAGCTAAAGAGCGAGTCGTGTTCATCAACACTGGCTTCTTAGATCGGACGGGAGATGAAATTCACACGAGTATGGAAGCTGGGCCATTGGTCCCAAAGACAGAGATGAAAGCACAAGCGTGGCTGCCAGCGTATGAAGACATCAATGTTGACGAAGGACTGGCGGCTGGCCTTCTAGGCCATGGGCAGATCGGGAAAGGCATGTGGGCCAGACCTGATGATATGACGGACATGCTGAGAGAAAAGATAGGGCACCCGAAGTCAGGTGCTTCTTGCGCATGGGTTCCTAGCCCTACAGCAGCTACTTTGCACGCACTTCATTATTTTGAAGTTGATGTCGCTGGTGTGCAGGCCGAGCTGGAAGGTCGTGATACCACGGATAGGACGGCCATGCTTACAATTCCGCTTCTCGAATCAGGGCGTGAATTGAGTCCTGATGAAGTTTCCTCTGAACTTCGTAATAACGTGCAAGGTATTTTGGGTTATGTTTCTCGATGGGTTGGACAAGGCGTTGGTTGCTCGAAGGTTCCAGATATCAACGACATTCAATTGATGGAAGACCGAGCTACGTTGCGGATCTCCAGTCAGCACATTGCTAACTGGTTACATCATGGAGTAATTAGTGATGAAGAAATTATTTCCACGATGGAAGAAATGGCTGCTTTTGTTGATGAACAAAACGCTGATGATCCTGAATACCATCCGATGTGTGGCGATCTTGATTCAAGTATCCCTTATCAGGCTGCGTTAGCTCTAGTTTTCGAAGGCCGAGACCAAGCAAACGGCTATACAGAGTTTCTACTAATCGAGCGTCGACAGCGAATGAAAAGCTCTACCTCTTCTAGCTGATATTTTGCGCCCCCGGCAGGAGTCGAACCTGCGACCTACGGATTAGAAGTCCGTTGCTCTATCCAGCTGAGCTACGGGGGCGTGTAATACGGCTTTCATTCTAGGGGAAAAGAATTATTAAAACGGCCGATCGCCAATGATTGTAACCCGCTCAACGATACGTTCATCAGGGTAGAAATCAGCAGCTACCGCATGTTGTGCTGATCGGTTGTCCCACATCACGAATGTGTCAACTTCCCATTTGAGACGGAATTGGACGGTAGGGCTCATGATCGCTTTTTCGAGAAGTGCTAGCAGTTTTTCGCTTTCCTCCGGAGAGACTCCTTCTATGTAGTCTGTGTGGTATCCATTGGTGTAAATGCTTCGCTCCCCCGTTTCAGGGTGGGTTCTTACGACGGGATGTCGGGCTGGAGGATACTTCTCTTGCAACTCACGGCGTTCCTCGTCATTAAATTTCTCTCCGATGCTTTTCGTAAAATCATGTATTGCATGTAGGTCGTCAATTTGGGACTTGATTTCATCGGGTAAGAGTTCGTATGCCGCGGCGGCACTTGCAAAACATGTATCCCCGCCAGTTTCGGGGATCACAACTCCCCGCAGGATAGAGCCTAGTGACGGTTCTTCTCGCCAAGTCACATCAGAGTGCCAGATCACGGCAGCGAATTCTTTTTCAGGGTTTGATGCGATTCGAAGGATTTCAGGATATTCGCCTAGACCTACATGGCCCCCTCGGGCAAA
>PBMJ01000015.1 GCA_002722525.1 Acidimicrobiaceae bacterium
AATTGTAAAAAATATTAAGTATGACGTTATCTATAAAATTGGAATGCAATTCTTTTATTCATTGGGGATGGAAGGTGTGAATGAGTTGAAAAGAATAAAGCCAGATATTAAAATATTTTTAGACTTAAAATTGCATGACATTCCCAATACAGTCCACAGAGCTTCGAAGGTTCTTGGTTCTCTTGGGGTCAATTATCTAACGCTTCACACATCCGGAGGTTCTGAGATGATGTCAGCTGGTGTAGAAGGACTTCTAGAAGGAGCTCAGAATGCCGGTATCGGGTCACCAGTCGCTTTGGGAGTGACAATCCTCACAAGTGACCCAAATACCGATGAAGAATTGATGAAACAGCGCATTGGGGTAGCGAAAGACTCTGGTTGCTTAGGTTTGGTATGCTCGGCTCTAGATTTACCCATTGTTTCTAAGCAAGCTCCAGACTTGTTAACCGTTGTCCCCGGGATCCGCCTATCAGGAGCGGAGGCGCATGATCAAAAGAAAGTGGCTACCCAATCTAAGGCGCTTCAAGAAGGCGCTGGGCTTCTCGTGATAGGGAGAGCTGTAACGGAAGCAGAAAATCCAACTGAAGCTGCCCAGGCAATCTATGCAGAGATAACTAATCCCTAACGACCTCTTAAAAGAAATACACCACTATCGACCTGCTCAGAACTATTCTTTAGATATGGCATCACCTCCTAAATTAACAGACGCACAGCGTAAAGTCGCTCTTGAGAAAGCTGCTGAAGCTCGAAGAGTACGTGCAGAGCTTAAGGCTCGAATAAAAATGGGTTCCCTTACATTAAGGCAAGTTCTAGACATTTCAGATCAAAATGAGATTGTAAGTAGAACGAAAGTTCTTGCAATTCTTGAATCAATGCCAAAAATTGGCAAAGTAAAGGCAAGAAGGCTCATGGAGAGTATAGGTATCGCAGAAAGCAGGCGTCTGCGTGGCCTAGGAGATCAGCAGCGAGCAGCTCTGCTCGCCGAGTTCGACTGATAGTTCGCTATGTTGATTGTTGTTTCCGGTCCCGGAGGGGTCGGCAAAGGAACAATCGCTGAGTTACTTGTTGAAAGGCATGAGAAACTATGGCTTTCAAAAAGCTGGACTACTCGGCCTCGAAGAGAAACAGAGAATGAAGAGGCCTATGTTTTTGTGAATCGTAAAGAATTTCAAGAGGCAATTGAAGCAGGCGTATTTCTTGAATGGGCTGAATTTCACGGTAATTATTACGCTACTCCATGGCCTGACCCACCTGAAGGTTATGACGTTCTTCTTGAAATTGATGTTCAAGGCGCTAAATCTGTAACTAAGCAGGGTCTTGAATGCTTAATGATTTTTGTTGATGCACCAACAATTGAAGACCAAGCAGACCGTCTCCGTGGAAGGGGAGATGATGAAGAAGAAGTTTTACTGCGAATCCGTGAAGGAGAGCGTGAACGAAATGATGCTAGGGAACTGGGCGCTATTTTTGTAATCAACGACGATCTCGATAGGGCAGTTTCCGAAATCTCTTCAATAATTTACTCGAATCCCACTAAAGAATAAGCAGGCTAGCGGGAAAGGTTGCAACAACTGCCCAAAGGAGCTGAAAGAGGAGGTAGACTAAATTTCCTACCTGATCAGAAATCAATATGGAGATAAAATGGCAACCGAAAACGAATCAATGATTTCACCAGAAATAGAAGGGCTTCTTGAATGCTCAGCTGAAGAAGGACAAGAAGGATCAAAATTTCGATTGGTTACTCTTGGGGCAAAACGAGCACGGCAAATCAATGCCTATATGTATCAATTAGGAGAGGGTCAGGGAGCATCAATACCTCCACAGGTCGCGACTGTTTCTAGTAAGCCACTTACCATAGCTTTCGAAGAGATAATTGCCGGCAAGGTTGTTGCTGGAGAAGCAAGAGAAGAAGTGCATGTTGAAGCCTTTTCGGAAGAAATTACTGAATCTACTGAAGAAGAATAATCTGAAGGGCAGTTATGATTTCTGGGAAAAAAGTCGTTCTAGGTATAACCGGAGGCATAGCGGCATATAAGTCTGTTGAAGTGGTGCGTCGATTAGTAGAAGGTGGCGCTCACGTAGCTCCGATTATGACAGCAGGAGCAAAGAGATTTATTGGCGAAGTGACATTGAGCGCTTTAGCAAGCGAACCTGTTAAGTCTTCTCTTTGGGACGAGGATGATCCGATACCTCATACAACTCTTGGACAGGAAGCGGACGTAATCCTAGTGGCTCCTGCAACGGCCAGGCTTATAGGGACATATGCTGCCGGAATCTCGAATGATTTATTGACTGCTACTCTTCTTGCTTCAAGGGCGCCAGTAATTTTATGTCCAGCTATGCATACCGAAATGTGGGAGCATCCAGCAGTGCAGGAGAACATCAGGACGCTTCAAAATCGGGGTGTAACCGTTGTTGCTCCTGAGGATGGGAAGTTAGCTGGTGGGGATATTGGGAAGGGGCGGTTAGCTTCTCCCAATGCAATAGTTTCTGCTGTGGAGCAAACGTTGACTCTCGATGACTTAGCAGAGTTCAAAATCCTAATTACAGCTGGTGGGACACGAGAGCCGATTGACCCAGTCCGTTACATAACAAACAGGTCAACAGGTAAGCAAGGGTATGCACTAGCTGAAGCTGCAGTGGCTCGAGGTGCCGCAGTTACTTTAGTATCGACTGTAGATCGGGAGGCACCTATCGGGGTAGAGGTTAAACATGCAGAGACAGCAAGCGATCTTCGCTCAGCAGTGATGTCATGCGCAGAAAATTACGATGTGATTATTATGGCTGCTGCAGTAGCTGACTTTCAACCATCTTTGCCAGCGGATAGGAAATTGAAGAAGTCAGAGCAAATGAGCAGTTTAGAAGTAGAACCCACCCATGATTTTCTCATTGACTTGGGAAAGGGAAAGTCTTCGCACCAGATTATTGTTGGCTTCGCTGCAGAGACTGAAGAACTCGAAAGAAATGCGAAAGAAAAATTACAAAAAAAGAATCTGGACCTGATTGTAGCAAATGATGTTTCAGCTCCGGATACTGGGTTTGCGCATGATACGAATGAAGTTCTCTTGATAACTGGAGATGAGAAAACTAATGTTCCTCTTGCCAGTAAGCGGGTTGTAGCAGATAAGATTCTTGATGCCGTACTTGAATTGAAAGCGAGTAAAAATTGATGACTGTATCTAGTTCTAGGAATTTGCCTTTTACATTATGAATTCATCATTTACATTTACGTCCGAGTCTGTTACGGAGGGCCACCCCGACAAAATGGCAGACCAGATATCTGACTCGATTCTCGATGCATTGTTGGCTTCTGATCCTAAATCGCGTGTTGCCTGTGAAACTTTAGTTACTACTGGCATAGCAATAGTGACTGGAGAAATTAGTACTGAAGAGGCCTACGTTGATATACCTGGAATTGTCCGAGAGACAATCTGTCGAATTGGATATGATAATCCAGCATTAGGGTTTGACGGAAGTACTTGCGGTGTGATGGTTGCACTTGATGAGCAGTCAGGTGATATTGCACAGGGGGTGGGCGCATCTCAGGAAGCGCGATCAGGCCAGACCATCGATGAGTGGGATAGTACAGGGGCTGGCGATCAAGGTTTAATGTTCGGGTATGCGTCAAACGAGACAGATGCCTTCATGCCCATGACTATAGACCTTGCCCACAGAATGGCGTATCGTCTCGCGGAGATTCGTCGCAGTGGTGTTATTCCCTATCTTCGCCCAGATGGAAAAACCCAAATCACTATCGAATACGTGGATGGCATACCAGTTCGGCTAGAGAACGTTGTTGTGTCCACCCAGCACAACGAGGGTATTGATACGAAGCATCAAATAACGCCCGATATTCTTGAGCACGTAATTCGACCAGTTATTCCTGAGCAGTTTAAAGATGATGATTACAATACATTTATTAATCCGACAGGTCGTTTCGTTAACGGTGGACCTGTTGCAGATGCAGGCCTTACTGGTAGAAAAATTATCGTTGATACTTATGGAGGAATGGCAAGACATGGTGGGGGAGCATTCTCTGGGAAAGACCCGTCCAAAGTTGATAGAAGTGCAGCATATGCAACCCGTTGGGTGGCAAAGAATGTTGTTGCTTCAGGTGCTGCTGATCGATGCGAAGTTCAAGTCGCATACGCTATAGGAATAGCAAGGCCCATGTCGATACTGGTTGAAACATTTGGAACAGAAAAAGTAGATCCGAACGCTATCGAGAAAGCAGTAGAGGAAATTTTTGATCTCCGTCCCGCTGCTATTGTCCATACACTTGACCTTTGTCGGCCTATATATGCTTCTACTGCCTCATATGGACATTTTGGACGCGATGATGAACGATTTACTTGGGAACGTCTTGACAAGGTTTCGGATATTCAGAATGCTCTAGGGCTATAGAATAATTCGATTTCCTGCATCAAGCCATCAGTTGAAAAGTGGGCTTTATGGATGACGAAAAACGGATTATTCCAGAAACTGTAAGAGTAATTCCGGATCTGCCGGCAGTTTCGAAAGAATTTGACTATACGGTTCCTGTCAATTGGATTGAATCTGGACTGGCATCGCAGCTTACTGTTGGATCTTTAGTTAGGATCAAATTTCGGAATCGTTCGATCGGGGCTTGGGTTAGCCAAATAAATCCTAGGACTGAAGCTGGCATTCAATTGCAACCACTGAAAAAATTTAGTAGCCAAGGTCCTTCGGAAGAAGTATTCAGTCTGTCGCTTTGGGCAGCAGATCGTTGGCAAGGCCCGACCTCTCGATTTTTAAAGACAGCAAGTCCTCAACGAATGGTTAAGTCTATTCCACCGAGTCGGCCTTCAAGAAAAGTGGAAATGCCGTCAAGTGAGTTTGTTGCTTCTGCATTTGGGGTTGTTCCAACTGTTGTTCGTATCTCGCCAAAGGCTGACCGATGGCCGTATATACAAGCTGCAGTATCCCTCGGTAATGCTCTCATCCTTCTACCGTCTGCTTCTGAGGTGCGGATTGTCGTCAATCGTTTAAGACGCATGGGAGTTCACGTGGGTGAATATAGTAAGGATTGGGCTGTTGGCTTATCGGGAGGAACAATAGTCGGGAATCGTTCAGCAGCTTTTGCTACTGTCGAAAATCTCTCCGCTATTTTAATGATCGATGAGCATGATGAATCTTTTCAGGAAGAATCTTCACCTACTTGGCACTGCAGAGAAGTTGTTTTAGAACGTGCTAGAAGGCAAGGTCTTCCATGTGTATTTACTTCACCAATTCCGACACCTGAAGTGCGTCACCATAGCAGGCTTATAAGTGAAGAGAATATTGAAGAAGTCCAGGGGTGGTCATCGATTAAAGTTATTGATCCGCGTGAGGATGATTCAGCTATGGGCGGATTGTGGCCAAGGTCAACTGTAGAAGCATTGAAGTTCGCTGAACGTTCGATTGTTGTCCTAAATCGAACAGGTCGGGCGCGCCTCCTCGCCTGTAGGCAGTGTGGTGAATTAGTAATATGTACAGATTGCGGAAGCGCTATGCAGCAGTTAGAAGATGATCTTCTTGAGTGCACTAGATTTGGTCATTCGAGACCGGTTCTATGTTCGAGTTGCTTGTCGACAAGTATGAAAAATCTACGTATTGGGGTTACCCGTGCCGGTGAGGAACTGGAGGCGCTTTTAAATGAGCCAGTTACTCAAGTTACTAAGGAAACGTCTTCGATTGATTTTCAAAGGTCAAAAATATACTTAGGAACTGAAGCTGTTCTTCATCGGGTTGATTGGGCGGATTTGGTTGTCTTCGCCGATTTTGACCAAGAGCTGCTCGCTAAGAGGTACCGCTCCGAAGAACAAGCCTTATCAAAATTGATCAGAGCAATTCGGTTAGTCAATAGGAAAAGTGTTGAGTCGGGAAATGTCGTTGTCCAATCTCAACAGCCTAACCACCCGTTTTTTGATGTTTTGTTTAAGGGAGGTGTTGAAACTTGGTGCCTTAAAGAGAGTAGCAGGCGCGCAATTATCCAATATCCTCCATTTGGGCATTTGGCAGTTATTTCGGGGCCTGGGTCTGAGGAGTATATAGCGGAGGTGGTGACTCAAGGTAATTTGGAAGTTCTTGGGCCAAATGATGGTGCTTGGTTGGTGAAATCTCCTCGGTTGGAAGATCTTTCTGGATCTCTCTCGAGGGTTCCTCGTCCGAAGAAACGACTTCGGCTTGCTATAGATCCTCTTAGGTTTTAAAGATTTAGGATTCGTATTGGACCCAAGCTTGTCGCCGGATTTCATAAATAGCGATTGAAGCAGCAACCGAAACATTCAATGAACCAATCTTTCCTAACTGAGGGATATAGGAAATTGATTCACATTCTTTGAGTATCTTTGGCTCTATCCCTCGATCTTCATGGCCGATGACAAAACAAATATTACCGCTCAGGTCAATATCGAAGATCGGAAGCGAATCGGTCGCAAGTTCAAGAGCGACGATAGTGTACCCTTCAGATCTAGCTTCAATGATGGCTTCACTAGGAGTATCAATTTCTTTCCACTCTATGTAGCGTTCAGAACCTAATGCAGTTTTCCCTACTTTAGAATTATCGGGAGTAGTAGCGTTAGAAGTGAACCAGATGTGGTCTACCCGTTCGGCTGCTGCTGATCGGAGGATAGAACCGATATTGTATGGTCCTTGAACCCCACAGATGATAATGGCCAATTTCCCACGCGGTTTTTTCCGCCATTCTCTATGGAGTCTTTTTAATTCGGTTCCAGATAAATTTTGGCTCATTTTACTGTGACCTTAAGTAGTCGGTATCCAGATTTACTAGACAGTCTCTGAACGTTATAGCTAACTTTATCTAACCATTTTGAAAGGCTGTCAGCTCCCAAGTGTTTCTGCACAACCAAAATCGCTTCTCCATCATCAGATAATCTTTGTAGCCATAGGTCCAGCATTGTGTAAAGCTTAGATTTACCGATGCGAATCGGAGGGTTTGACCAGATCAGATCAAAGCGTATGGACTCATCGATATCGTCAGGGTGTTCAACGTTTACTCCAAATTTTCCTACATTCTCTATGGTTAATGAGCGTGCGCGAGAGTTGATATCCGTTGCCCATATCTGAGCCTCTGGAAAGCGTTGGCAAAGGGTCCTAGCAATTGGGCCATACCCGCATCCGAGATCCAGAGCAGTCTTCACGGTTCCATCTGGTAGTGGGGCGTGCTGGAGGAGGTATTTTGTGCCGGGGTCAATTCTCTTTGAAGAAAAGACACCGTTACTAGTTCTTAAAGTCGCTGTAAGGTCTGGGAGGACAAGATCAACCGTGAAATTCTCTGATGGGACAGTAGGGTCTTCATCAAAATAATGTGACTGGGAATCCATGTAAGAAACGCTACATGCTCCCAACCTTCGTGTGCTGCTATATCCTAAGAGAATGGAATCTTTATCAATTCGTGTGTTTGGTGACCCAGTGTTAAAACGTGTCGCTGAGGACGTTCAAGACATCGATGCTTCATTGGCCTCCTTGTGCGAGCGAATGCTTGAAGCAATGTACCAAGCTCCAGGGATTGGGCTAGCTGCTCCTCAAGTTGGCGTAAGTAAAAGGTTCTTTGTTTACGATTATGGTGATGGTCCTAAGGTTTTGATAAATCCGGAGATAGTTGAGAGCGACGGTGAGTGGGAGTTCGACGAAGGATGTCTCAGCGTTCCGGGATTATCTTGGAACATTGTTCGTCCTAAGAAAATACATATTGTTGGTTACGGACTGGAAGGCGAAGAGATCTCGATAGAAGCCGACGAACTTGAATCAAGGCTATATCAGCATGAGATGGATCATCTCAATGGCAAACTTCTTCTTGATTATCTTGATGATGACCAGAAGAGAGAAGCAAAAAAAATTCTCCGCCAAATGATCATGAGTCACGGAAGGGATGACCCAGGGGGACCCCAAAGGATCAAATTTCCGTGACAGGTTCTGGACGGCATATTAGCCGTGTTGCGTATATTGGTACTCCAGCAATCGCTTTGGAGCCACTAATAAAATTGACCGAAGCGGGCTACGATATACCGCTTGTCGTTACTGGACGAGACAAAAGAAGAGGTAGGGGGTCTTCCACTTCACCTAGCGCTGTTAAGCGGGAGGCAGAACGTCTGGGTTTAAATGTTTCAAATGATGTTGATGACCTTCTCTCCATTGATGTTGATCTAGCCATTGTTGTGGCTTTTGGGCAATTGATTCCAAAGCGCGTACTTGATCATGTGCAAATGATAAATATCCACTTCTCATTACTTCCTCGATGGCGAGGTGCCGCTCCTTTAGAGAGAGCGATTCTAGCTGGGGATACAAAAACTGGAGTTTGCATTATGGAACTCGAAGAAACTCTAGATACTGGCGGGATATACCGTTCCGTCGAAATACCAATCGAGCCTACCCAGACACTTGAGGAGTTGAAAGCCAAGAGTGTTTCTGAGGGTACGGCTTTGTTGCTCCGATCTCTTAAAGAAGGTCTGGGTAGTCCCACTCCGCAGCTAGGCGAACCTTCGTATGCGCATAAGATCTCCAATTCTGAACTTGAAATAAATTGGGGCCTTTCATCCGAAGAAATATTGAGATTGGTTCGACTTGGGAGAGCTTGGACTACTGTTTCTGGGAGTAGATTACGTGTGCATTCAGCAAAAATTGGAAGTTTAACTAACTTGGAAGTTGGTCAACGTAAAGGTTTTTCTATCGGTTCATTTGATGGAACGATTGAGTTGCTTGAAGTACAACCAGAAGGTAGAAAGAAAATGTCGGCTGTAGATTGGGTTAACGGCCTTTCAGAAAAGACGACCGGATACCTCGGAAATGGATAAGCCCTCTGCCTCTTCTCAAGATGGCGTTGAGGCTCGGAAGGTAGCTATTGATTGTGTTCGTCGAATTGATGAATATGAAAGTTATGCAAATATTGTCCTAGTAAATGCGTTCAAGAAATCGAATTTTGAGCAACGAGACAAAAATTTAATCACAGAGATCGTCTATGGTGCTACGAGAATGCAGCGGGCTTTGGATTGGGCTGTTGACCGGTATCTGATGAAGTCTCCGCCAGCTGCCTTGCGAGCGTCTCTTAGAATTGGGGCATATCAGTTGCTTTATACTCGCATTCCACCACATGCGGCTGTGAGCACAACGGTTGAAGCCAGTTCAAGAAAAAACAGGGGTGTTGTTAATGCTGTTCTGAGAAGAGTGGCGGAAGGTCTTCCTATTGAGTGGCCCAATGAAAGCATTCGACTTAGTTATCCCGATTGGATTATTGAACTTGTGGAGTCCGAACAGGGAGTGCGTGAAGGGCAAGAGATGCTGGAGTATATGAATATTTCTCCTCCGGTAACTGAACGCGCTGATGGGTACATACAGGACCTTTCCTCGCAATGGGTAGTGGAGAACATTGATATTCAGCCAAAGGAAATGATNCTNGANCTGTGCGCTGCCCCAGGGGGGAAAGCAACGGCNATGGCNTCTAANGGGGCGTNCGTCGTNGCTTCAGATNTACANCATTCGCGAAGNCGNCGTATGGCANAGAATNTAAAACGTTTAAGAACGGATCAGGTTNTTCAAGTNACNNCNGATGGGGTTGAGCCTTGTTTTNNTGAGTCNATGTTCGATAAAGTTTTGGTAGATGCTCCTTGTTCAGGCTTAGGTGTTCTTCATCGNCGNGCNGATGCACGATGGAGNATAAAGCGGNCTGANATCGATAATCTAGCTACCCTACAACTTAAGCTTTTGCGTTCAGCTAAAAACTTGATTAAGCCAGGCGGCGAATTAATTTACAGTGTTTGCACAATAACAAAAGCTGAGACTTCAAACGTAGTAGAAAGTTTTACTAAATCCGTTGACGGACTCTCACCTGNAGCTATANATGACCCTCGTTGGCGAAAGAAAGACGGTGGGGCGTTCTTACTTCCCCAAGATCATGGGACCGATGGAATGTGTATGTTCAAATGGATAGTTGAATAAGGAGTTTCAGATCTTATCGGAGATTTATCTAAACCCAGTAGAATTTGGTTATGGAAAACTCAATAGCACTTGAAGCAAAAATACTGACTGTGTCTGATGGGGTGGTTGTAGGTGAACGCGAAGATATTTCTGGAGGGAATCTACAAAACCTTCTTGAGGAGTCTGGGTGGGTGATAAAGAAACGGGCCGTAGTTAAAGACGGTTCTGATTCTGTGGCTTCTGCCATTATTGAGCTTGCTGAGGGTTTTCATGGGTTAATAGTCACCACTGGTGGGACAGGGTTTGGCCCACGAGATCAGACTCCGGAGGGAACTCGCAAAGTCCTCGAACGTGAAGCTCCCGGTCTTGCAGAAGCTATGCGGTTAACAAATCCGCTGGGAAGACTGTCTCGAGCTGTTGCAGGGACTTTGGGTTCAAGTCTTATTCTTAATGTTCCAGGTTCGGCTAAAGGAAGCGTCGAGTGTTTAGAGGCCGTTCTCGATATTGTTGATCACGCTGTCCGTCTTCTTGAAGATAATAAAGATCCACACCCTACAGAACCTGCTAGCTGACTATGTCTTCCANGGGCCTAAATGATGAGCTGATGATGGAAAGAGCTCTAGGAAATGCTGAAGCAGTTCGACTTACTGCCTCTCCAAATCCATGGGTGGGGTCAGTCTTGGTAACTCCTAGTGGCGAGGTATTCGATGGGTCAACAATGCCTGTAGGCGCTGAACATGCAGAAGTAAACTGTCTCCTTAAAGCAGATACCGAAACTAGTGGATCTACTTTGTATACAACCCTTGAACCGTGCTGTCACTCTGGAAATACTCCACCCTGCACAGAAGCGTTGGTACAAGCTGGAATAGATAGGGTTGTTGTTGGCATCATTGATCCCGATAAGAGAGTGAACGGACAAGGTGTGGCTTATCTTCGAGCTCATGGTGTTGAAGTCGAAGTGGGAATTAAAGAAGACGAAGTTCGGTCACAACTACTCCCATACATCCATCACCGAACTACCGGACGTCCATATGTTGTGGTCAAAGTTGCTTCGACTTTAGATGGAAGAATCGCTTCAGCGGATGGAACTAGTAAATGGATAACTGGTCCNCAAGCTCGAGAAGAAGCTCATAAGTTGCGTGCATANTCTGANGCNATTTGCGTTGGGGCAGAAACAGTNCGGCNAGATAATCCTCNGTTGACTGTGAGAGATTGGTCGCCCGCGTCNGGATCAACGAACGAACTTGATCCGATTCGAATNGTTCTCGGGCANGCNCCTNAGAACTCTTTANTCCACCCCTGTATNGAAATGGNTGGAGAAATCGAAGACATCCTAGACGAATTGGGNGAAANNGGAATNCTCCAGCTTCTNGTTGAAGGTGGCGGNAATACNATAAGTAGNTTTCACGATTCTGGCTACGTAGANAGNTATGAAATTTTCTTTGCCGCAGCGTTCTTTGGGGGNGAAGATTCAGTATCAATGCTTTCTGGAGCTGGGGTGTCAGATGTNGAGGACCTATGGAGAGGNCGAATAGTTAGCCTNTCCCAGCGTGGNGATGATTTNCAAGTAACGGTCGAACCAAAGTTAANTAAATAGACCAACTCATGATCATAATGGCGCTACGGTTANATGCATGCTTCGTCTNGTCTTGCCGAAAGGCTCTTTAGAAAAATCTACNCTCGAACTCTTCGNTTCTGCTGGCCTATCNGTTAGCAGNGGNTCNAATGTTGACTANAAAGGAACTATCGATGANCCCAGNGTGGAATCAGTNAGAATCCTTCGCCCGCAGGAAATTGGTCGNTATATAACTGATGGACTTTTTGACCTTGGAATCACTGGNCGTGATTGGATNGAAGAAACCGGAAGCAANGTCGAATCTCTTGGNCAGCTNCGATANAGCAAGAANACTGAACGNCCAGTCCGAATCGTTGTCGCNGTTCCACAAGAAAGCCCTTGGAACTCAGTAAGTGATCTNCCTCAAGGNGTAAAGGTAAGTACCGAATACCCTTCACTTACATCTGATTACTTTTTNGCTAANGGNGTTANTGCAGACATCCAACTNTCTTATGGNGCTACTGAAGCNAAGGCACCTGAGATCGTTGATGCCGTTGTTGANATAACAGAAACAGGAAGAGCACTTAAGGCAGCTGGTCTAAAGATTCTNGANACNATATTGACAAGCCANACAGAGCTGATNGCTAATCACGGATCTTTCGANGATCCAGACAAGCGTCAAGCAATGGAGCAAATACGGACTTTNTTGCAAGGGGTTCTTGATGCTCGAGGAAAGGTGATGGTTAAAATGAANGTCCTTTCTGAAAACCTAAACGAAGTTATNAGCCAGCTTCCATCNATGAAATCGCCAACAGTNAATGAACTATCNACTGGAGATGGTTTCGCAGTAGAAACGGTTGTTGANAAAGATCAAATAAATATNCTNATTCCAGACNTACGAGGTGCTGGAGCAACTGANATTATCGAACTNCCAATCTCAAAAATNGTNCCTTAGTCCCATCGAACNGGAAGTGACNTTTTNCCCCAAAGAAGNAANGGNTCAATTCTTTGNGGNNCCCCATCAAGTCTCAGATTCGGGAATCGTTCCACNACGGCACGAAGAGCNATCTTAGCTTCNAGTCTTGACAGCTGAGCACCGGGGCAGAANTGATGGCCGAGGCCGAATGCGACNTGCTTTCTAAGNTCNTCAGGNTTTCTNTCAAGNCTGAAAGTATTTGGGTCTTCGAANATTTNTGGGTCNCGGTTTGCNGCTCCGAATGTGGCCATAACCTTTGAGCGTTCAGGAATTTTGACTCCATNGAAAACAGTCTNCTCTGTGTTTGTCCTGTAAAGACCAAGAACAGGGGCATCCATTCGTANGCTTTCCTCNANNGCTANCGTGTCAAGNGTCGGATCGTCTCTAACTTGGNTATATAGCTCTGGATTNTCCAAAAGNCTCCAGAAAATATTTGTAAGNAGTGANGTTGTCGTTTCATTACCGCCGACAAGAAGTTGNTTNAACATAACTANGCGNTCACCNTCACCTAGTTTTCTTCCNTCTACTTCCGCTAGAAGAATTCCAGTTATCACATCATCTGGGAGCACAGTTCCGGCCGTATTNTGATCGNCAGTTTCTGGNGGGTAGCCNTTATCGATGAGGGTTTCTCTTCTNNTGTCNATCTGTTGCAGAAGGTACTCNTCCATAGCTTTTCGNGCTGCTTTTGGTGCTTCCATATCTGGGGCACTTGCNTCNGCAAGTTGCTGGTCACTCCAAGCNTTNAATTGGTCAATNTCATCAGTCGGGACGCCTAAAATCTTTGCAATNACTAGNACTGGTAATGGGCAAGCCAACGCGTCATGAAGGTCGGACCTATTTCTACTTTCCATTTCATCCAGCAGCTCATGGACGAGAGAAGATATTTCACTTTCCATCGCAGCCACATGTCGGGGCGCAAAGCTTTTCTGAATAAGTTTTCTGTACCACGTATGCTGTGGGGGGTCGCTAAATAAACACCCTTGAACTGAATAGCGAGGCATTTGACCATAGTGGCTAGACCACATGTCAATATTCGTTAAAAGCTGGACGACGTCCTCGTAGCGGGTAACGGTGAAAAGAGGATGAGAAAAGTCGTCAAACTTGTGAACTGGACACTTTTCTCGAAGCTTATCGTATTCCGTAAACGGATCTTTGAGAGTTTGCGATGCAAAAGGGTTGTAATCGATTTCAGGAGCCATATCTAGATCGTAGGAAACACTTTCATCATATGCACGTCTGAAGATCTCAAAATCTAAAGCCAGTTCCTTGATTAGGAGGGGTCTGCCAGTTTTCTGATCTTCTGAGCAATCTCAGGCCAGTAAATTGAAGGTAGATCATGTCCCATATCATCATATACAACCAATTCGGATTCTGGGATCGCTTTAGCCGTCGCAAGTCCACAATGGAGGGGGAGTAAGGGGTCAACAGCACCATGAATTATCAATGCAGGTAGTAGCAATTCTGTGAGTCGACTGGTTCTATCTCCGCTCATAGCGATAGCGGCTATCTGAAATCCAACTCCTTCAGGGCAAAAACTACGGTCATAGTTCGCTTCGGCTTGTAAGGTCGCATACTGTTCATCCCAAAGGGGGCCAGCTAGTGCTCGAGAGCCGATCACGTTGGCTTTAAGTATTTCCTCTCTGCTCTTTGGTGTGTCTCCGACAATAGCTTCCAACGCTTCTTCAGTTGGGGTAAAGAGTTCGGGTGCGCCAGTCGTCGAACAGATACTAGTAAGAGAGAGAACGGATGCCGGATGATCGATTGCTAAGGTTTGGGCGATCATTCCACCCATTGATGCGCCCACAATGTGCGCCGATTGATAGTCCAAAAAATTTAGAAGAGCGACGGCGTCATTAGCCATTGTTGATAATGAGTAGGGGGATTCAATACTTTCGCCATTCAAAGCTTTTGCTAGTAGGTCCATAGCAGCTGGTGGGTCGCCAACAGACTTAGTGGATAGTCCACTGTCACGATTGTCGAAGCGGATGACTCTAAAACCTTGAGAAGCTAAATGCTCGACAAACTCGATAGGCCATCCAATTAACTGTGCACCGAGACCCATTATGAGGAGAAGTGGATCTCCGTCCGTTGGCCCATTCAATGCATAACACAATTCGATTCCGTTTACTTTGGTAGTTAGCTCTTCTGTCTCCATAATTCTTTCTCTTACCCTGGTCCTTTGCTTTCTTTGGCTCCTGGGTACTTACTCAGTTTTGGCTATCTTCTTTAGGTTCTTCGCGAAGTGTCTGCTGTTCCGATATTTGGACAAAGGCGACTTGTATTTGTTGAAGGGCTTCTCGGAGTACATTTTCATTTTGTCCGAGTCGTCCCTGTAGTCCTGTCAAGATGGCACTCATAGCATCAATAGCAATTTTCGCAGCGTCTATAGAAGGCGGTTCATTTGATAAGTGGATTGCCGCTAATTCGTAAATGCCCATTACATGATTGGCTATGACATCTTCGGCAGGAGTTTCGGACAGCCGTTTTCTAACCTCGGCTAGTTCTGCAGCCATCATGCGAGCTTGCTCCTGCTCCTCCGGAGTTAAATCATCAAATCCAGGAGGGTTAGCTGAAACTTCGGCAGGGCCAGTCCCATCATTTCTCTCCTCGGGTACGTCGTGTTCACCATGTGGCGTCCAAATACTCATCAATTCTCCTTCTATCTATCTATATGAACTCTATATAGATAGTTGCCTAATCTGAAAGTTTCGCTGATACTCTAGTTATTGTCTCAGAAGTAGTTATTGGGATCAAGAAAGTGCTGTCGAGAGGCAGTCACCTAGCTGCTCCATCAAAAGGTGGAATCGCAAGAGTATTCTTCGGTTAACGCAGTATAGGTGCAACACAAGTCGTGGCCTTATGGCCCACATTGGCGGGTGCTGATTTTCTTTGGCCCCGCCGTTTAATATTTAGGAACCACAATGAGACGGCGGTTCCAAAATTTGTACAAAGGAGATTTAACTTGATCAGGAGCTTGACATAGCTGGGAATACAGAGCCTCGAATTAATGAGTCGATACGTGCCGAAGAAGTTCGGCTTGTTTCTCCAGAGGGAGAACAGATAGGTATCACGCCAATTAATGAGGCTCTAGAAAAAGCCCGAGACCTTGAACTCGATTTGGTAGAAGTAGCTGAGAATGCAAACCCACCGGTTTGTAGGATCATGGACTATGGCAAATATAAGTATGAAGCAGCTCAAAGGGCGAAGGATTCCCGAAAGAAAAGCACAAATATCGTAGTAAAAGAGCTTAAATATCGACCCAAGATTGCCAAAGGTGATTTTGATACGAAAACAAACAAGGTTCGGAAATTTCTCGAAGGTGGCCACAAGGTGAAATTGACGATTATGTTTCGTGGTCGTGAAGTTCAACATCCGGAATTGGGAAGAAAGATTCTTGATGATGTCGCAGAGCTTATGGAAGATATTGCAATTCTTGAGGCTTACCCGCAGCTCGATGGGAGAAATATGACCATGGTCCTTGGCCCAGATAAAAAAGCAATCGCAAATCTTCGCAAGGCAAAAGAAAAACAACAAGAGGAAGAGCAAGGCTAAGGGTAGGAAATAGTTTCAAGCCATTGTCAGGTTGTTAGACGTAATTGGCTGATCAGATTACAAAAACTTGATGATCATTCAGATGTAGATCGAATCTACTGAAAAGTTAAATGGAGGAAAAAATGTCGAAAATGAAAACGCATAAGAGTTCAGCAAAAAGATTCAAAAAGACTTCAAAGGGTAAGCTCAAGCGGGGCAGGATGCACCGTAACCATTTAGCAGAAGCAAAATCCCCGAAGCGTAAGCGAAAAGCGCGAAGGCCTGCAGAAGTAAGTAAAGCAGATACTTCAGCTGTGCGGCGAAATCTAGGAATTTAAGCATCAAATTAGGTCACGTTCCATTAATAGGGGTATAGGAGAAGAGAAATGGCAAGAACAAAAACTGCGGTCAATAGAAAGAAGCGTCGTCGCCAGGTATTGGGGAAGGCTAAAGGGTACTACGGAAACAAAAGTAGGACGTTCCGTGCTGCAAATGAACAGGTTCTGCATAGCGGAAATTATGCATATCGTGATCGGCGTGCCAGAAAAGGTGAATTTCGTAAATTATGGATCCAGCGTATCAATGCGGCGTGCCGTCAGCATGGGACCACTTACAGCCGGTTTATCAGCGGTTTGAAAAATGCTGAAGTGGAGGTAGATCGAAAAAATCTTTCGGATCTAGCTATTCATGAGCCAGCTGCTTTCGCTGAATTAGTTGAAATTGCGAATAAGGCAAACGCTGACCACGCAGGCTAGCCAAAGGAATGGTCGCTGTATCCAAGAGCAACCGAAGAGTTAGAGAGCTGCGGAAACTCCTGAGAAAAAGCTCGTATCGTGACACTACGAAAACATTTGTCATTGAGGGTCTGAATCTTTTGCGTGAGGCAGGGGCAACTGGGAACGTACCGATTGATATCTTCGTTGCCGAAGGTGACAGGGATACAACTGCAGAAATCGAAATTCTTGGATTTGATCACCCAAGAATCTGGGAGCTTGAGGCAGAAGCGCTGAGATCTATTGGGTCGACCCAGAACCCTCAGCCAGTTCTGGCTACAGTTCCGATGATCGAGCATTCCTATGATGAAGTATTTGGATCTCTTCCAGGTTTTTTAACTATCGGAGTGGGGGTTAATGACCCGGGGAATGCAGGAACAATTATTCGAACCGCAGCAGCTGCTGGCGCTGATGCGGTTGTTTTCTCACATGGGTCTGTAGATATTTATAATCCAAAAGTGATTCGAGCTTCAGCCGGATCGATATTTCGCATTCCGGTGATTGGCTCTGCGGATGTACTCAGCGTCATCCAAGAATGCCACAAGCAGAAAATAGCCACACTGGGATTAACTGGAAAGGGAGAAATTGACTATTCCGCTTGTGATTTAACCCAACCCATCGCTTTATTTGTTGGAAACGAGTCTCGGGGTTTGGAGAGTTCAATACTTGGAAAACTTACGGCAGATGTTTCGATTCCGATGGAAGCTGGAGTGGAATCACTTAACGCTGCTGTTGCGCTTTCAATAGTCTGTTTCGAAGTAAGTCGACAAAGGGCCCTCAATGATGTTTGACATCACTCAGTCAGCTTGCTGATCCGATTATTCTAGACATTGGTGACTTATCAATTAATTCACTGCAATATATACCTCCAACCTGCGACAATGGCACTAGCTAAGTTTAAAGACGGTAAATCGTGAGCGAATATCAAAAACTCATAGATGAAGCACAATCAGCTGCTGATTCATCACAAAACGCCGAAGAACTAGGTTCGGCGCGTAGCAAATTCCTTGGAAAGAAATCGCATTTATCTGAAGCTAAAAAAGAATTGGGGAAGCTTCAAGAAAGCGACCGGGCAGCAGCTGGAAAAGAATTAAACGAAGTGCGAGAACTCATTGAAGAAGTTTTCGAGCAACGTGAAGTAGCTCTTCAAGAAGAAGCGTGGAATCTCCAGTTTGAATCGGAACGGATAGATTTGTCAGAGAGGTTGGAAAGCTTGCGAAGAGGCCACCTCCACCTTATTACTCAAGCTCGTGATCACCTAGAAGACGTATTTGTCGGAATGGGTTTTACTGTTGCTGAAGGGCCGGAGGTAGAGACTGCTTGGTATAACTTTGAGGCACTAAACATTCCAGATTGGCACCCAGCAAGAGGAAACTTTGACACGATCTTCGTTAACTTGGGTTCTCCAGAAGAGGTTATGCTGCGATCTCACACATCGCCTGTTCAGGTTAGAACAATGGAAAATCATCAACCGCCAATCTACATAGTTGCTCCAGGTCGAACGTTCCGAACAGACAATGCAGACGCTACTCATCTACCAGCTTTTAATCAGATAGAAGGTCTTGTTATCGATAAGGGGATCACTATGGGGGACTTGGCAGGAACAATAGACTCTTTCGTTCAAGCTTTCTTTGGTGCTGAGGTGAAGTCCAGGTTGAGGCCAAGCTATTTCCCGTTTACAGAACCGTCTGCGGAGTTTGATATCTCCAGATCAGATGGAAGTTGGTTGGAGCTTGGAGGTTGCGGGATGGTGCACCCAAATGTGCTCTCAAATTGCGGCATCGATCCAGAAGAGTGGCAGGGTTTTGCGTTCGGTTTTGGAATTGATCGGCTAGTTGCTATGAGGTATCAGCTTGATGACATCCGCGAACTTGTAGTCAATGACGCCCGATTCCTTAGGCAGTTTTAGGGGAATATATGAAAGTTCTTCTGTCGTGGTTGAAAGAATTCGCTCCGGAAATTGATGGCGATCCAGTTTCTTTAGGTGAGCGTTTAAGCCACTTAGGTTTAGCTGTTGAAGAAATATCCATTCTTGGAGAAGGCCTCGAAGGCGTAGTGGTCGGTCGTATTTTGGATCTTCGCCCCCATCCAGATGCGGAAAGAATACAGCTGGTTGATGTCGACTTAGGAGACGGTAGCGCTACTCAAATTTGTTGTGGCGCGTTCAATATGGAAGTTGGAGACCATGTCCCAGTTGCAACTATAGGTAGTGTCCTTCCAGATGGACTAGAAATCTCACAAAGAAAGCTCCGCGGTGAGCTATCTAATGGAATGTGCTGTTCACCTGCTGAGCTTGGTTTGGGTGATGACCATGACGGAATAATGATTCTTCCGAAGGACTCCAATGGATCATCTGCCGGCGTGCCCATTGCGGAAGCCTTGGGGATGCAACGAGATGTTTTGTGGGATCTCGAAGTGAACGCCAATCGACCTGACGCTATGAGCGTAGCGGGAGTCGCACGTGACCTTGCTGCATCCCTTGGGATTCCATTTACGTACCCAGAGTATGGATTGGCAGAAGGAAAGTCGAAGCTTTCTGACCTTTCATCAGTCGAAATAATCGACCCAACATTATGTGGTCGGTTTGCCATACGAGCAGCTTCAGGAGTCTCAATTGGGGAGTCGCCGCTTTGGATGCAGAATAGGCTAATAAGTCTCGGGATGAGGCCAATCAATAGTGTCGTGGATATTTCGAACTATGTCATGCTCGAGCTTGGACAGCCCAATCATACGTATGACCTCGCCAAGGTCCCTGAGGGCCATCTTTCTATTAGGCGTGCCAATGAAGGGGAGACTATTACCACCCTAGATGGCGAAAAGAGAACACTTGTCTCAGAAGATGGGGTGATCGCTAATATTCAAGGAGAGGCAATAGGAATAGCTGGAGTTATGGGGGGATTGTCCACAGAGATTTCTGAAAAGACTACTGATGTTTTGATCGAAGTGGCATGGTGGGATCCTCCCTCCATCTCCAGAACCGTCAAGAGATTAAATCTTATGAGTGAAGCTTCGATGCGGTTCCGTCGAGGGGCAGATTATGGGGAAAACATTGAACGTTCATTAGATCGTATCGGCAGCCTTTTGGCTGATTGCGGAGCGGAAATAGCATCGGGAGTCGAAGAAGATACCGGAAACCTACCATCTCGCGATTCCATTAAGGTGAGGACGAGGAAAATCAATAGCCTATTGGGAGTTGATTTATCAGCAAAAGACATGAAGTCACACCTTGAGTCGATTGGGTTCGAAGTCTCTGCTAAGAAAGAGCACCTTTCTGTCACAATACCTACATGGAGGTGGGATACAGCTACCGAAACCGACGTCTCAGAGGAAATCGCAAGGATGTTCGGGTATGAAAATATTAGTCGTTCAGTCCCTAAGGGGACTGCTCCTGGCTCACTAACCGAGTATCAAAAAAACCGAAGACGTGTTCGCGAAATACTTGTAGGCGTTGGTTGTGATGAGACAATGCCTATGCCCTTCCTTGCCCCGGGGGATCTTCGAGCAGCTGGGCTTGCTGAAGAAGCTATAAGCCTTACAAATCCTTTAGTCCAAGAAGAATCGCTTTTGCGCACCTCACTTTTACCGGGTCAATTAAAGGTCGTCGCTTACAATCAATCGCATAGAGTGGAAGATCTCCGTTTTTTCGAAATTGGCCATGTGTTTCTAGATTCACCTGATGAAATGCTTCCAGACGAGCGCGAGCACCTTTCTGTAGCGCTGGTTGGCGCTCATGTCTCTGAAATAGTTGACCTCCTCTATGTCTTGGGAAGTGAGCTAGCACTGCCTAATCTCCAACTGGCCTCTAGTGAACTTCCAGGAATGCACCCTGGTCGAGCAGCTGAGATTTTAGTAGCAGGAAAACCTAGTGGCGTTATAGGCGAAGTAGACCCTAGAGCCCTAATGTCTTACGGGATTGATGGAAGGGTAGCGTGGCTAGAGTTGAATCTTGGGAAAATCTTATCTGGGCCGCTTGGGAAGAGAAGCTACAGAAGCGTTTCAAAGTACCCTTCAAGTGACGTGGACCTTGCCTTCGACGTTCCTGAATCAGTTACCTCAGCGTCGATATTAGGGTGCCTACGAAAGGCAGGAAGCAACCTATTGCAGCAAGTAAAGCTATTTGACGCATACTCAGGTAACGCCACAGAAGAAGGGCATCGAAGCCTTGCGTATAGGCTCCGATTCCAAGCAAGCGATCGAACATTGACTGACGATGAGGTGTCAGCACTTCGTTCTAAATGTATTCAGCTGGTTGAGGAAAAAACAGATGCCAGACTTCGCTTATAGTATATTTATACAAAAATACGTATAAATATACTATTCTTAGGTATAATGACCATATGAAAAACATAGGAATCATAGGAGCTTCGGGATATACCGGTGCCGAGTTACTCAGGCTAATAGCTGAACACCCTGAATTTAACCTCCAAATTGCAACTGGAGAAACCCAAGCAGGCACTGCCATCCGGGATCTATATCCCAGCCTTTCAACCGCATACCCTAATGCACACTTTGATTCATTTTCTCCTGAAATTGTCGACGGCCTTGACCTCGTATTCTGCGCCTTACCTCACGGAGTGAGTCAAAATGTCATCCCAGATATATGCGAAACAGTGGGTCACATTGTCGATCTAGGTTCTGATTTTCGTCTTAAAGACCCTTCTCTTTATCAAGAGTGGTACGGGTCAGAACACTCCTGCCCAGAGTTATTGAATGATTTTGTCTACGGACTCCCAGAATTATTTAGAAATGAAATTGAAGGAGCGCATCTTATAGCAGCAACCGGCTGCAATGCCGCAGCAGCTATTTTTGCTCTTGCCCCTTTTGTGCAGTCAGAAACAATAGAGAACGATTCAATAATTGTAGATCTCATCACTGGAGTAAGTGGTGCAGGTAGGCCACCCAAAGAGAACACAACATTCTGTGCTGTCAGCGGGAATATCACCCCTTATGGCTTACTAACACATCGGCACACACCTGAGATCGAACAAGCATTAACTACTTTCTCAGGGGGTACCAGTTCTGTGCTATTTACCCCCCACCTGGCGCCAATAGATCGAGGAATTATAGCGACTTGTTACGGACGAACAAAGTCCGAAGTCTCCACTGAAGAGGCCCTAAATCAGCTGGCTGAATTCTATAAGGAAGAGCCCTTCTTCGTGGTTGATGAAAGGCCTCCTTCCACTAAATCTACCTTGGGTGCAAATACTGTGCACCTGACTGCAAGAGTAGATCAACGAACAGGAATGCTCGTTTCAATTTCAGCACTTGATAATCTCGTTAAAGGGGCATCAGGAATGGCAATGCAGAATGCAAACCTTGCCCTCGGATTACCTGAATCTTTAGGGATTCCATCTCTGGGCCTGTATCCATAGGACCCTCATGCCTGCTTCACCACTAGCCCCATTATCTTTTCCTAACATCCCTTCTATCGGAGGGGTGCAATTCGCTGTAGCTGCATCCGGAATGCGCTATAGCGGAAGGGATGATTTGTTCCTAGCATTCTTTCCGCCAACAACCACTGTAGGTGGTGTCTTCACTCAGTCTCAATGCCCATCTGCTCCGGTTGAATGGTGTAAAGACCGGATTCATCGAGGGTCAGCTCGTGCTTTTCTTTGCAACGCTGGTAACGCGAATGCTTTTACTGGTAGCGCTGGCCTTGAAGTAGTCGACAGCTGTGCAAATACGGCTTCAGAGCTACTTTCAGTAAACCCGGATGAGGTATTCCTGGCATCTACTGGGGTCATTGGAGAGCCTTTTCATCCCAGTGTCATAACAGAGCATATGGCAGCTTTAGTTGATGGGTTGGAGCTTCCTGATCCAGAGATGTGGGAACGAGCTGCCAATGCAATTCGTACCACAGACACCTTTCCTAAAGGCTTCTACTCCAGAATTGGAGATTCAGAGTCATACGTTGCGGGAATAGCCAAGGGGAGTGGAATGATCGCTCCGAACATGGCAACCATGCTTGCATTCATCTTCACCGATATGGAAATTAGCCAGAGCGAATTGCAATCGTTCACTGAGAAGTCAGTAGATAAGAGTTTCAACTCTATAACTGTCGATTCAGATACATCAACAAGCGACACAGTGCTTACCTTCGCTACAGGTGAATCTGGAAATTCTGTTGAAAATCATCGTCTTGACTTCCAGCTTGCTCTTGATGAAGTCATGCTTGGGTTAGCTCACCAAATAGTTAGAGATGGCGAGGGGGCTACGAAATTTATCGAAATAACTATTACCGGAGCAGAGAATGATGTTGCTGCGAAAGAGATTGCAAAATCTGTAGGTAATTCACCGCTTGTGAAAACTGCTATCGCAGCTGAAGATGCTAATTGGGGAAGAATTGTTATGGCCGTTGGAAAGGCTGGAGAACTAGCGGAACGAGACAAGTTAAAAATATGGATCGGCGATGAACTAGTAGCAGAACAGGGTATGCAATCAGCGGGCTATGAAGAGTCACGAGTATCGGCGCACCTTGCAGGGCAAGATATCTCCATTCAAGTAGATGTGGGAGTAGGAAACGGTAGCTCTTCGGTCTGGACCTGTGACCTCACCCACGGTTATATCGACATAAACGCGGGGTACCGCTCATGACAGATATTCAGAACGCATCTATAGACATGCCCTTCGGATTTAGCCAAGAACTCCGAGCCAAAGCATTGGTGGAAGCTATCCCGTACATACAAAAATTTTCTGGAAAGGTCATCCTCGTCAAGATGGGAGGAAGCGCTCTTATCGATGAGGGACTATTCTCAAAATTCGCTCAAGATATTGTTCTCCTAGCATCAGTCGGGATACAGCCAGTGGTTGTCCATGGAGGTGGCCCTCAAATTGGACAATATTTGAAACAAATAGGGAAAGAAAGCACGTTTATCGATGGCCTTCGTGTCACCGATGCAGAAACGCTCGACGCAGTTCGTGAAGTTCTCGTACATCAAGTTGGGAAAAAAATAGTTGAGACAATAATTGCTTATGGAGGGTCGGCTACGGCACTAACCGGCGAAACGGAAAACCTACTCACTGTGAAGCCAAAGGGTGAACGTTTTGGTTTCGTAGGAGAAGTCTCCAAAGTAAATCCCGATATCATTTCACGATTGCATGGACAGGGAGAAGTGCCAGTTATTTCAACTATCGGACAAGATACTGATGGACAAGCATACAATATCAACGCAGATACAGCTGCAGGAGCTCTCGCAGGAGCTCTGCTAGCAGAAAAAACGATTTATCTATCCGATGTCCCTGGTTTGCTAATTGATAAGGATGATCCGACGTCGATAATTTCTTCAATCCAATATAAGCAGTTGTATGAAATGTTTGAAACAGGAGTTATCTCCGATGGGATGATCCCCAAAGTAGAATCATGCATCCAAGCTCTGGAAAAAGGAGCGAAAGCAGCTCATTTACTTGATGGTCGCGTTTCACATGTACTCCTTTTGGAGATTTTTACAGATAGCGGTATCGGGACGATGATCAAAAAAGGGGAAGAAGATGTCTAGCCACGCAATTAACATGGGAGCTGAACTCGGACAGGCTAGATGTCCAATAATGCCAACCTATGGAGCACCTTCGGTCATGTTCGTTCGTGGTCAAGGGACCGAGTTATGGGACTCCCAAGGGAAAAGGTATCTAGATTTTGTCGGCGGTTTGGCTGTTCAATCACTCGGCCATGCAAATCCAGAAGTAGCTGAGGCTATATCGGAGCAGGCAATGAAGTTAACTCAAGTGTCGAACTACTGGGCAACCGAACACGCCCATCACGTTGCCCTTCAACTTGATCGGCACATCACAGGAGTAGGGGGCTCTCCTGACTCAGAATATGAGTCTCCTTCTGGCCAAGTTTTCTTCTGCAACTCAGGTGCCGAAGCGAATGAACTTGCCTTTAAGTTAGCTCGAAAATCAACAGGAAACGGACAATTCGAGATTCTCACAGCGATGGGTTCCTTCCATGGGAGAACACTTGCGGCTCTTGCAGCATGCGGCCAACCGCATAAACATGAACCATTTGAGCCTATGCCATCAGGGTTTTATCATTTTGAGAGAGATGAGCCTAACTCACTCGAAGCGTTAATGGCCTCTTCAACTGCTGCCATACATGTTGAACCCATCCAAGGAGAGGGTGGAGTATGGCCAAGTAATAAAACCTTTATGTCTCGGGTTCAAGAGCTATCTTCGGAACATAACATTCTCTTCATGGTTGATGAGGTTCAAAGTGGTCTTTGTCGAACAGGGAAGTGGTTTGCTTTTCAACATTTCGGGGTCAAGCCGGATGTTGTCTGTATAGCTAAAGCTCTTGGGAATGGTTTCCCCATCGCAGCAGTATGGGCAAGAGCTGAAGTTGCTTCTGCATTCCAAGCTGGTGACCATGGGAGTACATACGGCGGGAATCCACTTGGAACAGCGGCGGCAAGAAAAGTCCTGGAGATCATGGAAAGGGATAATTACCCGCAGAAGGCATCGACCCTAGGTGATGTTCTCTCCGATGCTCTTGTGGACCTTCCGAGAGTTATTTCTGTAAGAGGAATGGGAGGGATGCTTGCTGCAGAGTTGGATGGAGACATTAGCGCAGATATTGCTTTACAAGCTACTCAGAATGGCCTACTTGTTAATCCCATTACCCCTACCGCTATTCGATTTACTCCACCACTATCAACTTCTCTAGACCATATAGATGAAGCTATGAGCATTTTGAAAGGAGTTCTCCATGCCCAACCATCTTCTTGAAATTGATGACCTATCCGCCAGCGAAATAGCAGAAATAATTCGACTTTCAAACGTTGAAAACCCGCCACAAGTACTTCGGAATAAAGGAGCGGCACTTTTATTCGAAAAGCCATCAAACCGTACACGGAACTCTATGGAAATGGCGATTATCCAATTAGGTGGGCACCCAATTACTATCCGCCCAGATGAAGTTGGTATAGGAGAACGTGAAAGTGCGGAAGATGTGGCTAGAACCCTCTCCTGTTACCACGCATTAATTGGAGCACGAGTTTTCGCACATGCGACCGTGGACGAACTTTCCACCGCGTCTACCTCGCCAGTAGTGAATATGCTCTCCGACAAGTCACACCCTCTTCAAGCTCTTGCAGACTTATTAACAATCTGGGAGGAATTTGGCACGTTCGAGGGACGAATCGTCTCATATGTCGGTGACGCCAATAATGTGGCACGATCACTGGCAATCGCTTGCGGTTTGATGGGTATTGAATTCCGGATCGCTCATCCGAACGGGTACGGCTTTTCAGAATCTGATGAAGAAGCGATTCGAGGAGTGGGAACACAATTTTCCGCTACGCAAAACCCTAGGGAAGCTGTTGGAGGGGCAAACGTTGTCTACACCGATGTTTGGGCGTCGATGGGGCAAGAAGAGGAAAGAGAAAAGAGATTAGCAGATTTCGAAGGGTACACGGTTGACGATAAGTTGTTTGAGCTATCAAGCGAAGACAGCATATTCATGCACTGTCTGCCTGCCCATCCAGGCGAAGAAGTATCACGGTCCGTTCTTGATAGCGGTAAGAGCAGGATATGGGAACAAGCAGAAAACCGAATGCACGCTGCAAGAGGCTTTCTATTGCACATCTTTCAAGAGGAGAATCAATAGTGGCTACCAAAAGACAACGTCAACAGGTGATTGTGCAACTTCTAGCTGAACAATCTGTTCGGTCACAAAGCCAGCTAGTCGAACTCCTTGGAGTGGAAGGAATCGAAACGACACAAAAAACCGTCTCAAAAGATTTGGATGAATTAGGTTCCGTCACGGTTCGCGGCAGTGGTGGAAAGATTGTCTATGCAATCCCTGAGCTTCCGTCTGAACAACATCTTCCAGAAGACCATTTGAAGAGAGTGCTGGGAGAGTGGGTTGTTGATGTTAGTTCTTCCGGAAATATCGTAATAATGCGAACCCCCCCTGGATCAGCTCATGTAGTAGCTTCGGCTATTGACAGGACTGGATTAGAGGCGATACTCGGAACAGTGGCAGGTGACGACACCATAATGATCATCACGAATGAAGGAATCAGCGGAAGCAGTGTCGCTGACTCGCTGAGAAAAATAGCAGGATTGGAATAAGAAAATGGAATTAGAATCAGATATTAATAAAGTCGTATTGGCTTACTCAGGTGGCCTCGATACCTCGATAATTCTGAAATGGCTCCAAGACACCTACGGGTGTGAGGTTGTTACCTTTACAGCAGATATAGGACAAGGGGAAGAAGTCGAACCCGCCCGAACGAAAGCACTACAAATGGGAGTGCCCGAAGATGAAATCTATATCGAGGACCTCTGCGAAGACTTCGCCCGAGACTACGTATTCCCGATGTTCAGAGCAAATGCTATCTATGAGGGCGAATACCTTCTTGGAACTTCGATAGCACGACCTCTTATCGCAAAACGGCTTGTCGAAATAGCGAAAGAAACCAAAGCCGATGCAATAAGCCATGGAGCTACAGGTAAGGGTAACGATCAGGTGCGATTTGAATTAGGTGCCTATGCCTTGGATCCATCAATAAAGATCGTCGCTCCATGGAGAGAATGGGACCTTGGGTCTCGTGAGTCGCTTATGGCCTATGCGGAAGAACACAGTATTCCAATTGAAATGAAAAGAGGGAAAGAGTCACCTTTCTCAATGGACGCAAATCTTCTCCATATCTCCTATGAAGGAGGCCCCTTAGAAGATCCATGGGTTCAACCACCGGAGGAGATGTGGAGGTGGTCGGTAAGTCCAGAAGCTGCACCGAACGAAGCTACATTTCTAGAGATCAGTTATCAATCTGGCGATATTGTTGCTATAGACGGAAAGCAAATGACGCCCGCTCAAATTCTTTCTAAACTTAACGAGCTAGGAGGATCGAATGGCATCGGAAGACTAGATATAGTCGAAAACCGCTTTGTCGGGATGAAGTCACGAGGTGCTTATGAAACTCCAGGTGGAACAATAATGCTTAAAGCCCACCGGGCAATAGAAAGTTTGACCTTAGATAGAGAAGTCGCTCATCTCAAAGATGAATTAATGCCAAGGTATGCGAGCCTCATTTATAACGGTTATTGGTGGAGTCCAGAACGAGAGATGCTTCAAACGGCAATAGACCATAGTCAGCTCTTCGTCAACGGTGACGTTAGATTGAAGCTCTTCAAAGGAAACGTAGAAGTTGTTGGGCGAAGAAGCGAAGAGTCACTTTTCGACGAAAAGATAGCGACCTTTGAAGATGACGAAGGCGTATATGACCAAGCTGATGCGGGTGGTTTTATCAAATTGAATGCTTTACGGCTTCGGACGTTGGCATCGAAACGGATAGGGCAATGAGATTCCGGAAAAGGAAACAGAAAATGAACCAAAATCCTAATATGGACGAAAGTAAATCACTCTGGCATGGTCGGTTTCTCGAGCAATCAGCAGACGAACTACAAAAGCTGAACAATAGCATTTCGTATGATATTCGACTGTTTAGCCAAGACATTGAAGGATCTCGCGCTCATGCGAAAATGCTTCAAAGAATTGATATCTTCTCTGAAGATGAACTCTCCGAAGTCCTATCTGCTCTTGACCAAGTTGAGCAAGAAATCCAGGATGGATCATTTTCAGTACTTCCAACCGATGAAGATGTGCATACCTACGTCGAAAGGCGAATAACAGAAATTACCCCCTCAGGGGCACGACTACATACAGGAAGAAGTAGAAATGATCAGGTAGCGACTGACCTAAGACTTTGGACGAAGGAAGCACTTACCGAAGTGGCGCGCATGGCGATCTCTCTCCAAAGGATCCTTCTTGAGAAAGCGAAAGAGGTAGATGGGGCTGTTCTTCCTGGGTATACCCATCTCCAACAAGCACAGCCCGTTCCCCTAGGGCATCATCTTCTAGCGCATGGCTGGGCGATTTCACGAGATGTCGAAAGGCTCCTACAAGCAATCGAACGTATGGACGTTTCCCCTCTGGGTGCAGGGGCGATGGCTGGATCATCGATACCGCTGGATGTAAACGTTGTTGCGGATGACCTTCATTTTTCTCGAGTGTTTGATAACAGTATTGATGCCGTTTCTGATAGAGATTTTGTTGCAGATGCGTTATATGTTCTTGCTCTTCTTGGAGTTCACCTTTCGCGGATAGGAGAGGAAGTGATTATTTGGTCCTCATCGGAATTCGGTTTTGTAGATCTTTCTGACAGCTTCTCAACAGGATCTTCAATGATGCCGCAGAAGAAGAACCCAGACGTTGCAGAATTAGCGCGAGGTAAATCTGGAAGATTGATAGGAAACCTTGCAGGATTCTTAGCGACATTAAAGGGCCTTCCTCTTTCATACAACAAGGACCTTCAAGAAGACAAAGAGCCACTATTTGATGCGGTTGATACAATATCGAGAATTTTACCGGCAGTAACGGGAATGATCAGTGCAGCAACGTTTCAGGTCGAAGAAATGCGTCAGCAGGCCCTATCACCATATTTAGCGACAACGGACTTAGCGGAATGGCTTGTTCAGCGCGGGATGCCATTCCGTGAAGCACATGCGGTCATCGGAGGATTGGTAGCCCGGTCTTTATCGGAGGGAGTCGCTCTGGAAGATCTCATCTCCATGGATGAGAACCTAGGGAAAGAAGCAGTATCTCTGCTAGAGGCGGAGAGCTTATTCAACAGTAAAAAAACACATGGTTCTGCAAGCTTAGAAAAACTAGATGATCAAATTCAAAGGTTCGAAAACAAAATAACCTCGGACGAAGGGAAACTATGACGTATAGTCACGAGATCCGTATCCGATACGCCGACTGCGATATGCAGGGCGTTGTCTACAATGCGCATTATTTGACGTTCATCGATGATGCCTTTGACTGCTGGCTTCGAAGTTTAGATNTAGCTTTNGAAAATGTATATGGGTGGGAAGTGATGCTTAAAAAGGCAGAGATTACATGGCATATACCCNTAAAGTTCGCTGATNAACTAGAGATCGAGTGTGGNATTGAGAGCTGGGGTAATACAAGTTTCAAAGCATTTTTTGANGGGAAGGTGAAGGGNGAATCTTCGTTTACTTCATCTGTTGTGTACGTATGCGTAGACCATGAGACNTACAGTCCTATTCCTGTTCCCCAAGANCTTCATGACCACTTGTCGAGCNCTTAGATAGCATGACGATNCAGGTAAGTAAGTAATGTNAGCCGGNGCTTCATTTACTTTCGANCTTCCATCCGGAGGGTCAATTNCACAAGCACAGAAAGAAGTTCGAAATNCTTTATCTAGTTCATCCGAATCAGATCTAGCGCGCGAGANAATCCTCGAATTNATAACTGAACATAACGANGCCCTGCATNGAACGTGTGTGGAGGGTCATTTGACCGGNTCGGCAATGATAATAGAAAGTTCATACGAGAGGGTTCTGGTCATGCTTCACAAAAAACTTGGTATCTGGCTNCAACCAGGTGGGCATGCGGATGGAGAAGGATATTTGTCNAATGTCGCNTTTAGGGAGGCTTTCGAAGAAACGGGAATTAATAATTTAGCCCTTTGGACTANNGCAATCGATTGTGACGTGCATAAGATCCCAGAANTCGGAGATGAAAAAGAGCATTTTCACTTNGACCTAACGTATCTTCTCTTAGCCCCCGAAAANGCAGTGATAAAGCGAAACCACGAAAGCACAGATATGCGATGGGTNACCCTCGAAGAGCTCAAAGCNCTCACAGGAGAAGAAAGACTCCAACGNATNGCTCGCNTAGGCATNGAANTNGCTCAAAAAATCAACCCACCTNACTAGCATTTGCCTTTTGCCGANTACAAANCGCNNCCAAACCGNAANGCAGTCCTACACTCTNTCATATGNTNTTGCGGGGAAAGCTCAACTTACTTAGTTTGCTGTTTCTTCCAGTTCTGATCTTCGCTTGCGGAACNNACGAAGATNCTTCAACTCCCGANTCAGTAAATNCAGAAGNANCTTCGNCNTCTGAAGTANGCACNGACGGCANGNCCGANAATNCNCCCAATGAAGTANCAGAGGAAAGNCANNNAACNGAGACNATNAGCTTTGAGAAGAANATACTCCCAATAATTGAATCATCTTGCGCACGCTGCCACACCGGAGATGCTCCCGGAACNACTCACGCNCTTCTAGAGACTGCTNCGGANGTATCAGCNTATGCCTTCGCAGTNGCTTCAGTNGTTGAAGCAGGGATTATGCCACCTTGGCCNGCTTCAAACTTGAGTGTCCCATTCGAACATGACTGGAGTTTAAGCCAGCAAGATAGAGAAGCTNTCATNCAATGGACTNGATCCGGCGGCAGTATNGACATTGACCCGTCAACCAAGATCACTNCGAGCGAAGAAGTNCATCACCTTGNTNATTATGANGAGGANTTGTTNCCNATAGGGAGTTATGACGGAGNGAAGGGGCAGAGCGACGAATACCGATGTTTTATTTACGANCCCCAATTGACTGAAACGAAAGTACCTTGTCGGCTACGAATTNATTCCCGATCAAACGGAAGTGGTCCATCATCTCGTCGGGTATAGNGTTCCAAAAGAACTCCGNGAAGCAGCCGANCGTAAAAATTTCTCTGATGGGCAAGGAGGCTGGAGTTGCTTCGGAGGTACTGGACTTGGTGGTAGNCAGGTAGGAACGCTTAATCAAATGATCACNCTNTGGGGGCCTGGAACAGGAGCGGTTGAANACAACGACAGGNACGGTTTANTAATGGAACCNGGNGACTTTTTCGTAATGCAGATCCATTACCACTATGACGTTGAAGCACCAGCAGATAATTCTTCTTTCCGCGTCAAATGGNATGCAGATGAATCAATAACCCCAGTAGAGCTAATCCAGTATTTCGCCCCAGCAGAAATACCNTGCTCTACAACCGAAACNGGACCATTGTGCGATCGTGAAGCGTCACTNATTGATCGATTGAACAGCTACGACGGAGAAGGAGTNCAGGCNGATATGNTACTNGANCTCTGCGGGTATTCTCCCGATGACTTTTCTCATATGACAGACGGTTACGCNTCNTCAACGTGTGATCAACCNGCAAGNTTTTCTGGGANGATCGTTTCCGTTNTCGGACACCAACATGGCANAGGTACAACGTTNAGGATGACNTTAAATCCAGATACTCCCGAGGAGCGGATTCTCCTTGATATCCCTAGATGGGATTTCGANTGGCAGTTTAACTATGACCCAATTGAAGAAATTNTGATANAGNCGAGTGACACCATCCGGCTAGAATGCACGTGGGATCGTTCCCTTAGGCCACTAGATGCTGAGCCGAGATATGTGCTTTGGGCTGACGGNAGCGATGATGAGATGTGTTTCGGCNTCATCATGGGNNTAAGAACGTAGCGAAANTNNATGGNTAGGTAATTNCCACAAGTTATGAAAAGAGCCCAGCGCAATCTAAGATATTACTAATGATTCCAAAAATAATTAGCGCAGATGACCACGTTATAGAACCNGCCAACGTNTGGCAGGACCGAGTCCCTTCAAAGCACAGAGAAAAAGCCCCGAAGATAGTTATTGCCCCNCAAGGCGAAATGACNNTAAATGACGGNGTGTGGGTTGAAACTCCCGGCACGGGGGAAAAAATGGCTGCATGGTGGCATTTTGAAAACAAGCGCTACCAAATCAAGCAAATGGTTGCATGNCCTGGTATACCNCCTGAGGAAGTCACTATGGAGGGGGTAACTTACGATGACATAGCAGANGGCTGCTATGACCCTAAGGCAAGACTTGCCGATATGGATCTCAATCANGTGGAAGCNTCACTTTGCTTCCCTAACTACCCACGGTTCTGCGGTCAGNTATTTTCTGANGCTGATGACCTTGAACTAGGTTTGTTGTGCGTTCAGGCCTANAACGACTGGATGATCGATGAGTGGTGTGGNGGTAGTGAAGGNCGCCTAATTCCACTNTGCATTGTTCCCCTTTGGGANGCGACATTGGCTGCGGAGGAAATATATCGNGTGGCAGAGAGAGGTTGCCGAGCTGTTGCTTGGTCAGAGCTTCCCTCCTGGCTCGGCCAACCTGGAATTCATGGNGATTATTGGGACCCTTTTTTTCAGGCTTGCGAAGCNACCGGAACCGTTATATGCATGCACATTGGATCAGGCACTCGCACAGTTCAAACATCACCAGAAGCCCCGACCGTTGTAACNGCNAATCTTATTGTCTGCAATAGCGCAGCATCGATGATCGATTGGATCTTCTCTGGAAAATTTGAGCAATTCCCGAAACTGAAACTCCTTTATGCTGAAAGCCAGATCGGGTGGATCCCGTATTTCATTGAACGTGCGGACGACACTTGGCAGACACACCAATGGGCACAAGGCGAGAACAGAATTCCCAAGCCCCCTTCTCACTATTACCGCAAGCATGTCTATAGCTGTTTCTTTAAAGACACAATAGGGATTGGACTTCTNGATCAAATTGGAGTTGATAACGTTCTGTTTGAAACNGACTATCCCCACCAAGATGGGACCTTTCCGAACTCACAGACGGTTGCTGAAGAGCTATTCGGCCATCTAAACCAAGAAGATATATACAAGATAGCTCGCGGCAACGCTATCAAGCTCTTTGGTTTAGGTCTCGATAGCTAGAGGAGAAAGTATGGCTGGAGATAAGCCCAAACCAACAGATCAACATGTTGAACAAGTNTGGGAAACCCCAAGCCATNAGGAGATTGTGGACCTTACAAAGGTTCATGTCGAGGCAATGGAAATCACAAATGATGATATGGTGTGGGTCCAAGCTGGGATGCACCATGTCCTCCTAACAACAATTGGGAGAAAGTCAGGAAAGCCCCACAAGGTGGCCCTCCCAACTTGGCAAGATCAGAACGGTATTCGGGTAATTGTTGCTTCATTCGCTGGAGCCGAAAATAACCCTTCATGGTTCGTTAATTTACGTGATAGAAAAGCTAATCCGCGGCTNTTNTGCCAAGTTCAAAANGGAAAATTCTGGTCTGAACCTGAAATCCTTGAAGGAGACGAGCGCGACATTNTATGGAGGCAGTTGTGCGCTGACCGCGCTTGGTATGCGAACTACCAAGACAGGACAAGTCGTAAAATCCCGCTAGTTCGTCTACCAGAAACAGAACAAATTCAAGATTAACCCTCTAAGTAATCCTTTATTCCTTGAAGGACGTTTTGCATATTNGCTTTGAGCGAACTGGCGCGGTTCATTATTACCTGCTCCTCTTTATCTGGGTATTGTTCGATAATTCTAGTNAGCCCTGAAGATCCCGGACCTAAAAGAGCTCGATGGCGAAGCCTGACCGAGCTTCCGAATGATTCAAGTTCATATCTCCANCGAGCACCAGGTGANGCAAGGTCGCCNGTGCACCANCCGAAAGANCGGTTTTNATCGTAGACATCAACTATGCACTGAACTGTCCAGTCTCCAATATTGGCATTCTGATTCTGNCCAAGAAANACTGAGCCCAAGCCTATTTCCTTTCCATCTTCGCTCCATTGAGCAGAAATAAACTCATCTGAATACCTGGCCGGAAAATTGATATCCGTNACAACATCCCAGATATCAGACAATGTGGATTCGATATCAATTTCAGCTGAAATAATTGGCCCGTTCGAAAAAGAGATTGGGGAACTCGGGGNCCTCTCAAAAGTTACTCCGTAACGATCGAAATAAGTNATATCAAGAGCAGGAGTTCGAGAAGCCTTTGAGAAGTCAGTACCTTTTGTCCATGCAACGGGGAGCAGGGCAATTTCAGTTACGCCATGAGGAATACTGAGAATNTCTTTCAANTCNTCTTGTTCGCTCAGAACTGCAGTTGTCCATGCAGTCCCTAACCCACGGGCCCTGAGCGCAAGACAGAAGCTCCAAGCNCTCTGGATAACAGAGTCAAATAGTCCCGGTNTTCCAGAATTATCATGAGTTCCNATGATCGTTGGCACCACAATTGCTGGAGCTTTTTCTAGATTCTCGGCTAAATATGCNGCNGACTNCATCATTTTTTCATTTGGGTGNCCNGTCCCAGCTAACTGATCCCTTGCTTTAATCATCCAAGAGCCAGCNGCNTTCATNTANAGATCNGCTATTTTCTTTTTCTGNGATTTCTNGGTAATTACNANCCANCTTCTACTGCTCCTATTGCCACCCGTCGGAGCCTGTTCAGCAATATCGATACANTCCAAAATAATTTGTGGATCTACTTCGCGNTCGAAGTCNAGTCGAAGTCGNACGGANCTTGTNGAAGAAAGAACGTAATCAACAGCNTNTGAATCTAANNCCATNTCAATGTTTTATCACCATCCTGNCCCNANTAGGAAGCGGAAGGANATTTCGAGGCATACTGTAAATGTGTTTCCCTTACCAATAGANANAATTTTNAGTCCAGAATTGACCGAACTNAATCGGNTACCNATGCANGTTCCTTTANCCCCGTATGAGAGCATAGAGGAAGCAAGAGAAGGNAAGGACTCNTCTAGNNGNCTCAGCCTTGACGGCGAGTGGAAATTTAACCTCATACATGCTTTAGAGGACGCTCCGCAGTTTTGGGTTAAGCCTGAATTCGACGATAATCGCTGGGATCCAATAAAGGTGCCCGGTGTTTGGACACGCCAAAGAACTGACGACCTTCCTCATTACACAAATATTGTTATGCCTTGGCAGGGTTTAGAACCTCCCCAAATCCCTGAAAAAAATCCGACAGGGCTGTATAGGACAAAGTTTGACTTACCTACCACTTGGGAGGAAGGTCAGGTCATAGTCCATATTGGGGCAGCAGAAAGTTTAGTTTCAGTATGGTGTAATGGCGCATTTGTCGGACTGGGCAAAGACAGTCGCCTCTCTAGCGAATTTGATCTAACGCCGTATATCCAGAGGACCGGCAATTGTATTGCAATCATGGTGAATCGTTGGAGTGATGGGACTTGGATCGAAGATCAGGATCATTGGTTTCATGGAGGTATCCATCGCTCTGTCTTTGTCGAACGCAGAGCGCCGTTGCATATAGCCGACCTCCATATTTCGGCGGACTATGACCATAACAATAGGCAAGGGGAAGTCAGCGGTTCGATTTTTCTATCAGGGCCTTCTGAAGGTTTCACGGTAAATGTAAGGCTCGAAGATGTATCCGGTGGTTTCGTTGCAGAGCAGACTACCATTGCTGCCCCCAAAAGGATTTCTGGTTCTTCTTTGGATCAGCTACTTGCGGCATACAAATTCCAAGGATTCTGTTGCGAATTTGAGATCCCATCGCTACCTGTCGATCCATGGACTGCAGAGACACCTCGTTTGTATGTTCTTTATGTCTCTCTGGAGGATCCTTCAGGAGACTTAACAGAAGTTGTTGCGCAGAAAATAGGATTCCGTCGCGTAGAAATAACTGACAGGCAGTTAAAGGTAAATGGCAATCCTGTCATTCTCCATGGGGTTAATAGGCATGACCACCATGAAAGAACTGGTAAGACGCTCAGTAAAGAAGAGATGAGATCAGAATTACTGACAATGAAGCAGCACAACATTAATGCGATTAGGACAGCTCATTATCCAAACGACCATTATCTCCTTGATCTGTGTGATGAGATGGGCTTGTATGTCGTTG
Organism: Acidimicrobiaceae bacterium; assembly: GCA_002722525.1. Taxonomy (GTDB): domain Bacteria; phylum Actinomycetota; class Acidimicrobiia; order Acidimicrobiales; family UBA8592; genus UBA8592. Next base: position 36,312 of record PBMJ01000015.1, read on the forward strand.
ATGAGGCAAACTGTGAGTCGCATGCAAGATTAAGGTCGTTAGCCCTAGACCCCAGATACCATATTGCCATTCAGGATCGGGTTACGCGAATGGTCGCACGAGATAGAAATCATCCATCGATAATTGGATGGTCGTTAGGCAATGAATCAGGATTCGGACCTCCACATGTTTCAGCTGCCGGCTGGATTAGGATGAGCGACGCAACGAGATTTATACAGTACGAAGGAGCCTTAGAGCATCGATTCTCGTTGAATGGGGAAAAAGGATACGAAAATAGTAAAAGGGCCCCCGACAAACTTGAAGCGTTCGTTACAGATGTGGTCTGTCCTATGTATACCCCAATAGACAAAATTGTTGAGTGGGCTGAATGGGCTGAAGGCGAGGGAGAGGATGAGCGGCCGATGATTTTGTGTGAGTTTTCTCATTCTATGGGAAACTCCAATGGTTCAATTGCAGAGTATGTTGACGCATTTTATGCTTACCCTGCCTTGGCTGGAGGTTTTGTTTGGGATTGGCGTGATCAAGGGCTGGAAGAATTTAACGAAGATGGTGAATTTTTTTGGGCATATGGCGGTCATTTTGGGGATGAGCCAAATGACGCAAATTTCTGTATCAATGGGTTAACTGATCCCGAAGGAAAGCCTCATCCCGCTCTAACGGAATACATGTGGGCGATTCGCCCAGTCACTGTTCGACTGCTCGATGAGGAAACTTTAATTGTAGAGAATCGACGAGTTTTTGCAGATTTAGGAGACTTGAGATGCCACTGGGAGCTACAACAGAATGGGGAGGTCTTTCAGTCCGGACAGCTTGACGTAAATCTATTACCAGGTGACTCGAAAAAGTTTCCCTTCCCTGTGAGAGTAGATACTGATTCGCAGACAGAATCAATATTTAATTTCTACTGGTATTTAGACCATGATGTTATTTGGGCTGCCAGTGGCCATCTCGTGAGTTGGGACCAAGTTGTCATAGGTAGGCGAAAGAAGATACCGGTCGTAATGCCACTACTAAGGGCAGAAGCGCAAATACCCCAAGAAGTAGAATATGAGGTTGGGCCTATTTCGGTTGGGGTGGATCAAACCGGTTTCCTAACAGGCATCGGGTATAAAGGTCGACCCATGATTATCGCTCTTCCAGATAGTTGTCTTTGGCGAGCTCCAACTGATAATGATGGGGTCAAACAAGGGTGGATGGCGAGTGTGTCAGGGGTTCGCCAAAAGTGGATAAGAGAGGGGCTCGACAATTTGAAAATCCATAGAAAAAAACATGAGGCATATAAGAATGGGGATGAGATATCTCTTGTGTTTGAAAGGGAGATCCACGGGGTATCAAATTTTGCTCTCCATCATTCTGTGTACTCATTGACTGCAAACGGGATTTTTGTAACTGAACGAATTGACATTCCTGAAGACTGGGATGATATGCCCCGAGTCGGGGTTCGATTTGAAATGCCTGAATCTTTCAATTCATTAAGGTGGTTTGGGAGGGGGCCGCAGGAGTCTTACTCAGATAGGTACTTATCTCAGATGGTGGGGATTTGGGAATCAGATGTTGAGAATCAGTATCATGGCTATGTAGTCCCGCAGGAACATGGAGCTCACCACCAAACAAGGTGGTTCACTCTCGAAGAGAGCAGTGGTCTTCAGATACGCATTGCAGCCTCGAACCTCTTTTCTTTCTCAGCGCGCTTCCATCATGATTTGGATATCACCCGTGCTAAAACAATTGCTGATCTTAAGCGAAAAGATACGATCGAGGTTCATGTTGATACTGCTTTGCGAGGACTGGGGACTGGAGCATGTGGGCCTGATGTCCTAGAAACATATCAGGTGTCTTCAGGTGAATATATATGGGACTGGGAAATTAGTTTTAAGGAATAGGTAAACCGAGTCTCAAACATCCAGTGGAACCATACATTCTTTCAGGTCATTAGCTTTTGCAAATTCGTCTATAGGCCGGGAAACCCACTTGTCTCCTTTGATAGAAGGGGAGACAACGAAAGCTTCGTCTTCTCCTATTCTAAAGTTTTCTGCGTATTGGTCTCGATCATTCAGATAAATCTCATAGTCATCTATCCATAAATTTACGTTTTTTCCATCATCAGTATTGGGATCAGGGGCTAGAAGTTGTAAAGCTTCGAGAAGGTCTCTGTAGATAGTGGTTCCTTCGTCAATCAACTCAGCGCGCTCGTCAGGTGTTTTTGTCGTTAAGGCGAGAGGGAGCTCCTCGATTGCGCTTTTTGCATCAGCGCAGAGTGGTTTTGCTGCAATTGCAAATGCTGGGTCGTCAAGCTTGTCAGGATGTCCCTGTGGGGCCAGAGGAGATAAGGCCCATATCCAAAACGCAATGATTGAAAGAAGTAGCAGCAGAGAAACAATTCTCCAAACAGTCCACTTTTTGTAGACGATATTGCCATCCGAACTGTTATCCATAAGAACTCTCCTGTAGTCATAAGCATTGCTTCCTTGAAACGGGTATGCCAAATGCCCAAAGGAAAGTCGACTGAACTCTTTGGAAAATCACTCGCTATAGCCTTAAAGAGGCCTAAGGTTCAGTGTATGGCTAAAGCAAATCTTCTTCTTGACCTTGACCAGCGTGGAATGGTGCAAGACACAACAGATAGGGGGGCGCTGGAAAACCTTTTATCCACCGAATCTATAACCCTTTATCACGGGATTGATCCATCAGCTGCTAGCTTGCACATCGGAAACTTTATAGGAGTTTTGATGTTGCGGAGATTCCAAGAAGCAGGTCACAAACCTATTGTTCTCGTGGGGGGTTCGACAGGAATGATAGGGGATCCCGGTGGGCGCTCTGAAGAACGAAATCTTTTGGATGAAGAAACTCTTGCGGCAAATCTTGCTGGGATTCGAAAGCAGTTGGAAGCATTAGTTGATCTTGAACGGGCTGAACTGGTCAACAATTTTGATTGGACAAAGAGCGTTAATGTCCTCGATTTTCTTCGTGATGTAGGTAAGCATGCAACAGTAAATCAGATGGTAGCTAAGGACTCCGTGAGAACGAGGATGGAAGGCAAGCATGGGATATCTTATACGGAGTTCTCTTACATGCTTCTTCAAGCCTTTGACTTTTGGTGGCTTAACAATGAATATAATTGCCAATTGCAAATTGGAGGTTCGGATCAATGGGGGAATATAGCCCAAGGGGTCGATTTGATTCGACGGAGAAACGGTAATGCGGCCCACGGACTCACGTGGCCATTAATCACAAGAAGTGACGGCCAGAAGTATGGGAAGTCTGTCGATGGCGCTATATGGCTTGACCCAGAGATGACGTTGCCTTACCAGTTTCATCAATACTGGTTAAGTATTGATGATCGAGATGTTCAAAGATTTCTTATGCAGTTGACGCTTTTGGACCTGGAAGAGTTAGAAGAAGTTGTTATTGAGCATCAGAAGTCTCCAGAAAAGCGATACGGACAGCTGCGCATAGCGGATGAGGTTACTGCTCTTGTTCACGGTGCCGAAGCAGTAGATCAAGCAAAATTGGCGGCTTCTGCATTATTCGGGTCGGGAGAATTGAATGAAAAAATGTTAGCTGCGTTAGAAGGCGTTATCCCTAAAACCTTAGTTAAAAGCGCTATTTTTACTGGTGATGAAGCACTAATTGATCTTCTCGTAGACAGCGGTCTAACAGCATCAAAGAGTGAGGCCCGTCGGTTGTTGAAACAGGGCGGTGTTTCAGTGAATCGGGAAAAAAAGTCCTCTGGGGATCTTGACTTGTCTGCGCTTATTGGTGGACGTTTTCTTTTGCTCCAAAAGGGGAAAAAACAGAGAAACCTCGTCATTGTCGATGGTTAGCTCTTTTCCTTTTTTTCGATAGAAATCTATAGAAAACATTAACTTTATAAATACAGAAAAATATTCGAAGAAACGTTGACGTTTTAGCAGGTAGAGGATAGATTTCTCCTTCTGCCCTATTTATTGGTTTCTAAGCAGTTGAAGTCGAAACAATAGGGCGTATATCCGGCTCCAGCTTTGCTGTCCGGAAGCGGTTTCAGCCGAAGGCTGTGAACACTGCTCTTTGAAAACGGAAGAGAGGACGAAAAAGCCAGTGCGGGCGACGCGCGGGTTTTCTTGAACCCAAAACGTCGACCTTAACAATTCCGCCATCTAATTTCTGAGAAACTAGGTGGCACCCGCACATTGGACAACGTGCCTCTATCTTTTGATAGGGGCGCAATGTTTTGTGCCAGTCAGGTAACGAGGAAGCCCCTCCGACCCTGGCTCTCCAAATCGCAAAACTTCACTCAAGGACTTCTTATGGAAGTAGTGAAGTAGAGCACCTGATTTCAATGTGTGCCTTTGGCACGCAGAGATTTTGACGGAGAGTTTGATCCTGGCTCAGGACGAACGCTGGCGGCGTGCTTAATACATGCAAGTCGAACGCTCTCGACCTTCGGGTCACTGAGAGAGTGGCGAACGGGTGCGTAACACGTGAGAAACCTACCCTGAAGACGGGAATAGCCCGAGGAAACTCGGATTAATACCCGATATCTCCACACTGTCGCATGACAGAGTGAAGAAAGTTCAGGCGCTTCGGGAGGGTCTCGCGGCCTATCAGCTTGTTGGTGAGGTAACGGCTCACCAAGGCATCGACGGGTAGCTGGTCTGAGAGGATGATCAGCCACACTGGGACTGAGACACGGCCCAGACTCCTACGGGAGGCA
>PBMJ01000016.1 GCA_002722525.1 Acidimicrobiaceae bacterium
CCAACAGAGCGAATGTCTGGTAGAACGGCGAATGACTGCCAGATTTCTCGCTCTAATCCTGCTTTTTTTAATTCATCTCGGACAATGAAATCGGCTTCTTGAAGGATTGCAACTTTCTCTGGGGTTACTTCGCCAATTATTCGGACCCCTAAACCCGGTCCGGGAAATGGCTGGCGCCAGACAATTTCCTCAGGTAGACCTAGTTCGGTTCCCACGCTTCGTACTTCGTCTTTGAAGAGGGACCTGAGGGGCTCGACTAATTCGAAGTCCATATCTTCAGGTAGTCCTCCAACATTATGGTGACTTTTAATTGTCGCTGCATGTTTGCTGCCTGATTCAATAACGTCTGGATATAGGGTTCCTTGTACAAGGAACCCTGCGTCCTCTATCCCACCTGATGCTCGTTCAAAAATTCGGATGAAGAGCTCTCCAATCGCTTTTCTTTTTGTCTCTGGTTCTGTAATGCCATCTAGAGCTGTGAAAAACTCTTCAGCTGCTTTGACGTGGATAAGCTCAATTCCTTGAGTTTTTTGAAAGGTTTCTACTACTTGCTGACCTTCATTTTTACGCATTAGTCCTGTATCGACAAAGACGCAGGTGAGTTGATGGCCTATTGCCTTGTGGACCAGTGCTGCCGCTACTGCAGAATCTACACCTCCCGATAGGCCGCATATAGCTCTTCCTTTGCCCACTTGAGATCTAATTGCTGCGACTTGCTCTTCGATGACATTTGTCATTGTCCATGTTTTCTTTATTCCTGCGAGATCTAACCATTTTTCGATAGTTTGTTGGCCGTATGCTGTGTGTGATACTTCGGGGTGGTATTGGACGCCAAAGATCCGCTGGTTTTCGAATGCGGCTACCGGCGCGTTTTTCGTAGAGGCAGTTATTGTAAAACCTGCTGGAGTTTGGGTAATGCAGTCAAAATGGCTCATCCAGACATCTTGTTCATTTGGTTGGTCTGAGAGAAGGTCTCCTCCTGCGACCCGAAGAGAGGTTCTGCCATATTCGCCTGCTTCGAATTGGCTTACAGTACCTCCAAGTTGTTGTGCTATGAGCTGTGCTCCATAACAAATCCCGAGGATTGGAATATCCAGTTCGTAGATGGCTGGATCAATTTGTGGAGCTCCATCGATACGTACTGATTTTGGCCCGCCGCTAAGAATGATTCCTGCTGGGTGAAGGTCTACAACCTCTTCAGCTGTTAAGTCGTGAGACACGATCTCGCTGTAGACTCTTGCTTCCCTAACCCGTCTCGCAATCAATTGGGCATACTGCGCTCCGAAATCTACAACAAGAACAGTGGGGTTGATTTTAGTCACAGAACACCTTTAGTACTAGGGAACTGATTCTAATCAGAAATATTAAAAACGCTCAGCCCATTCCAATACCTTGCTGTTTTTGCAGGTATTTTCCTTCAGTTTGGAGTGCTGGTGCGACCATGATTTCCGCTTTTTGGAATTCTTTCAGAGTTTGGTAGCCGCATGTTGCCATCGAATTTTTCAGCGCTCCGAAGAGGTTCATCCGTCCATCATTTTGGGTTGCGGGCCCAAGGAGAATTTCTTCGAGGGTGCCTCGTTGTTGGGTTTCTACTCGTGCTCCGCGTGGAAGGGTTGGATGGAAGGTCGCCATTCCCCAATGAAACCCTTGACCGGGGGCTTCATGAGCTGCAGCTAGTGGTGAGCCGATCATGACGGCATCTGCTCCGCATACTATTGCTTTGGCAATGTCTCCGCCTGTGGCCATTCCTCCATCGGCGATGACATGGACATAAACTCCCGTTTCGTCAAGGTGGCGGATGCGTGCAGCACGGGCGTCAGCAATTGCGGTAGCCTGCGGAACGCCTATGCCGAGTACGCCACGAGTAGTGCACGCATGACCGGGGCCGACACCAACCAAAACACCTGCGGCTCCTGTTCTCATGAGATGAAGGGCTGCTTCATAAGATGCGCATCCTCCGACAATGACAGGTATTGGGAGTTCGCGGACGAATGACTTGAGATTAAGCGGATCCTTTGTTTTGGAAACATGTTCGGCTGTTACAACCGTTCCTTGAATGACGAGAAGGTCAAGTTCGCTGGAAAGAATTTGTTGTGCCATTGCTTCAGTATTACCCGGCGTTACGGATGCACATGAAATGACGCCGCTCTCGTTAATTTCTGCAATTCGTTGAGGGATAAGTTCAAGCTTTATTGGCTCCTGGTATATCTCTTGCATCCGGTTTGTCGCTTCTTTCGGAGGGAGTTTAGCGATTTCTGCAAGTACGGCCGAAGGATCTTCGTATCTCGTCCATAGTCCTTCTAAATTCAGAACACCAACACCTCCAAGGCGACCTATCTCAATAGCTGTAGCTGGACTCACTACTCCATCCATAGCCGCCGCCATCACAGGTAGGCCCAAAGTAAACGCATCGATTTCCCATTGGATATCAACATCTTCTGGGTCTCTTGTTCGCCTACTGGGGACAATAGCGATGTCGTCAAACCCATAAGCTCTCCGACCAGATTTACCGAGACCCACCTCTACTTCAGCCATAGATCCGTTCCTTAAATTTGGGTGATGCGCCTATCTTAGTCAAACCAATAGCGGACAGAATGAACCTCAGTACTTTGTTTGTTCCAGTAGTCAGAATTATTTCGTTTGATGTATGGAGAGAAGCACAAGAAGGAATTGTCGCAGCATTGATGCTGTGGCACCCCAGACAGTATCCCCAATAAGTTCAAAGAAAAATACAGGGCGTGATTTCCCGTCTTGCCACTGCCAGATCTCTTCTCTGTAAATGTCGGGATTGAGAAGTTCAGCCAATGGAACATCAATAATTTCTTCGACTTCTATGGGGTCAGCTTCTAGAGCAGGAACGGTATCAAGTATCCCTACGAATGGAGTTACTAGAGAGTTACTACCTACAGTTACGAAGCTATCAAGAGTCCCTACAAACCTCGGAAGTTCAGGGTTAAGTCCTATTTCTTCATGAGCTTCGCGAATAGCCGTTGCCCATAGGTCTTGGTCTTCTGGCTCTTGATTACCACCGGGAAAACTTACCTCGTGGGTATGGTGTTTCATCATTGCAGATCTTCTGGTCAAGATAACATGCAGTTCATCTTGAGCCGAACAATATATTGGGATGAGCACAGCGGAACGCCTCTGCTCCTTCGTTTCATCAGTAAGGGTTCGTGAGTTGTACCCCGAAATTGCGCTTTCTAAGGACTCTAGAGTAAAGGCTCTCCGTTCTATCCCCTCCCAAGGTGCTGGAGCACCTAGGTGCCAAGATTCAGGACGAGGAATTTTTTGAGATCCGCCTCTTCCTATTTCCACTAAATCAGTTTATTTCTCTTCGATGAGTTGTTCTAGGAGCTCTGGTAAACCCCCAGTTTTGAGATTACTTATAACTCTTCCCGGAGGTGTCTCTCCTCGTTCCCATTCCATCCACTGGTCGAGGAGTTTCTGAGGGTTAGGTTTTGGTTTCTTATCCATGTGTCGCGAGGGTACACATGTTTTCTACATTTGCGGTGTTTCTAGAACATTGATGATTTTAAATATTTAACAAAACGAAAAAGAGAGCCGGCGAACCGGCTCTCTTTAGCGTTTCCTTATGGACCGCTTACATCATGCCGCCCATGCCGCCCATGCCGCCCATTGGGTCACCGGCAGGCATTGGTGCTTCCGGTTCTGGTTTATCAGCAATAAGCGCTTCAGTAGTTAGAAGTAAGCTTGCGATAGATGCTGCGTTTTGGAGAGCTGCCCTTGTAACTTTGGCAGGATCGATTACTCCTGCTTCAACAAGGTCTTCATGCTCACCTTTAGCTGCATTGAAGCCAACATTTCCAGAGGCATTTTCAACCTCTCGGACAATAATGGATCCTTCGTATCCAGCATTCTCAGCAATGAGTTTAGCTGGCGCAGTGAGAGCAGTTGCTACCATACGAGCGCCAGTAGCTTCATCCCCATCAAGTTCATCTTCAGCAGCGTTAACTGCAGAACGTGCTCGGAGTAGGGCTGTGCCACCTCCAGCGACGACGCCTTCTTCAATAGCTGCGCGTGTTGCAGAAAGTGCGTCTTCAATGCGGTGCTTCTTTTCCTTAAGCTCAACTTCAGTTGCAGCGCCAACCTGAACAACAGCAACTCCACCACTGAGTTTAGCTAGACGCTCTTGTAGTTTCTCACGGTCCCAATCGGAATCTGTATTATCGATCTCCGCTTTGATCTGCGAAATACGACCTTCTACATCCTCTCGAGTTCCAGCTCCTTCAATAAGGGTGGTGTTATCTTTCGTTATTACTACCTTGCGGGCAGTTCCGAGTAGATCCAAAGTAACGCCATCAAGTTTAAGCCCTACTTCCTCAGCGATAACTTGGCCACCACTAAGAACTGCCATGTCCTGAAGCATTGCCTTCCTACGTTCTCCGAATCCTGGAGCTTTGACCGCAACAGAATTGAAAGTACCACGGATCTTGTTCACGACGAGTGTAGCTAACGCCTCACCTTCAACATCCTCAGCAATGATCAATAGAGGCTTCCCTGATTGCATGACCTTCTCTAGAACAGGAAGCATTTCCTGCACAGATGAAATTTTGCCCTGTGTCAAAAGAATATATGGCTCTTCGAGAACAGCTTCTTGCCGCTCAGGATCAGTGACGAAATATGGTGAAAGGTAACCTTTATCGAACTGCATACCTTCCGTGAAGTCGAGATCCATACCGAATGTGTTGGACTCCTCCACAGTGACAACTCCGTCTTTACCTACCTTGTCGATCGCTTCGGCGATAATTTCTCCAACTGTTTCATCAGCTGCAGATATGGAAGCAACGTTAGCAATCTGATCTTTAGAGTCAGCTACCTGCTGAGCTTGCTCACCAATTGAATCCACAGCCGCGTCTACTGCAGCTTGGATACCTTTTTTGAGAACCATTGGGTTCGCTCCAGCAGCTACGTTTCTTAGACCTTCTTTAACCATGGCTTGTGCAAGAACCGTTGCAGTTGTTGTTCCATCGCCAGCAACATCATTGGTTTTTGTAGCGACCTCTTTCACTAGCTGGGCGCCCATGTTTTCAAATGGGTCCTCAAGTTCTACTTCGCGGGCAATAGAGACACCGTCATTGGTAATGGTTGGTGCACCGAACTTCTTGTCGAGCACAACATTTCGCCCTTTGGGTCCGAGTGTGACCTTTACAGCATCAGCAAGATGATTTACTCCTGCTTCAAGCTTTCGTCGGGCCTCTTCGTCGAATTTAAGTATTTTTGACATGTTTCCTACTTCACTATTGCGAGCACGTCGCGGGCTGACAGGATCAAAAGTTCTTCGCCACCGCTAGAAATTTCAGTGCCTCCGTACTTTGCGTAAACAACAGTATCTCCAACCTCTACATCAACTGAGATTAGTTCACCTGTCTGTTCGGATCGTTTTCCGGGGCCAACGGCTAGTACTTCACCTTGTTGTGGTTTTTCTTTGGCTGTGTCTGGTATTACTAGACCACTTGCCGTAGTTTCCTCTGATTCTCCGGGCCGGACAACAATCCGGTCCTCCCGTGGATGCAAATTCATATCTGCGCACTCCTTGCACACTAAAAAATTTTTATTTATAAGTTCGTGGGGCGTATTGGAGCCCTAAAACTCTCTACTTACGATACGTCCATCAAACCAATTTCCAAACATGGAGGGAGGTAGTTTCTGGGCTACAAACTATTGCAGCTAAGTGTGGACTTACCCTCGCGCGGGTTGAGTCCCCTTAATACTTGCTCGCTCCATAACTCGCCTATGTGGAGAATAGTCACTGGTTGCATAGTGTTGGACTGCTTGATTATCCCAAAACGCTATGGAATTGGGTTCCCACCTAAAACGACAAGAGTACTCAAGTACTTCAAACTCCCGACAAAGAAGGTCCAGAAGCTCAAAACTTGGCTTTTGTTCCCAGCCCTTTATGCCAGTCACAAATATCCTGTTCACATATAGCAGGGGTTTCCCTGTCTGGTAGTGGTTGATAACTACCGGATGTTCAACAATCGGATACTGCTCTCGTATCTCTTTCTTTTTCTTATCAGGGACTTGGCGAGCGAAAGCTCTGAAAAAATCATGGGTAGCAACCAGATCATCGATAAGGTCTTTCGTTTCTTGATCCAGCCCCCCATAGGCCGCATGTGCGTCTACAAAAAGCGTATCTCCACCTACCGGTGGGACTTCGACTGCTCGAAGAATCGCTCCTCGAGAAGGCGTATTTCTCCAGGTGACATCATGATGCCACTGGTTCTCATATCCGCCAGCCTTATCATTTTTTTCGAATCTGACCAATTCTGGAGTTTCGGTATTAGGAGGTAGAAATGGGTGGATCTCTAACTCCCCGAATTGACTGGCAAAGTTAACATGCTGTTCTGAAGTGATTGGCTGATCTCTAAAAAAGATTGCCTTGTAATCCCATAAGGCTTGTTGAATTTCGTCAATCACTTGTTGGGGAAGTTCCTGAGTTAAATCCACACCAATGAGCTCGGCTCCAACAGTGGGTGAAAGTTGTTGAACGTCGAAATGTTGCCACTTTAATCCTTGTAGGCGCTCGCGCTCTGCGAAGAGATGTGTTTGAGGTCCCATTGTGCGGGAGTATCCGGGAAGTTTTACTCTCCCTGGCAGTCCGATGCCAGGGTCTTCCGAAGCAAGAATCTCTATATCTTCTTTTTGGTGAAGCGTCTCGGACATGCTACCCCTTAATTAATGCCTTCTATTGACCTGTTTAGCATCTGCGAAGTTCATGTCAACTAGGGATCTCTACTGGGTCTATCCCTAAATCCAGATACGTCGCTAGCGGATAATAAAGAATTTCTCGACTTTCTATGAGGGGTCTCGCNATTTCCCCTCGATCAACAAGNGTTGAGACTGCNACAACNTTTGCGCCGGTCGCTTCAACTGCGTCAATTGCTTTAAGGAGTGAACCTCCGGTTGTTATGGCATCTTCAACTACTAAGCATCGATCGCCGTCCCCTATCGGTGAACCTTCGATGAGTTNGTTTGTTCCGCGCCCTTTTGGTTTCTTNCGNACNAAGAACCATCGGCAGCGTTGAATTCCAGCTATTCCTATNGTNAAGGCATCTGCTCCCAGGGTTGGGCCGCCAACAACATCGAATTCAACACCTTGAAGTAANATTCCGTCAACTATTGCNCGGCTTGCGATTTCTAGGTCATCAAAGTGTGCTGTAGCCAGTTTGCCNTCAACGAAATCNTGGCTCATCGCACCTGANGCCAATTGGANAGGCTNCTCAAGTCTTTTGAGTCCTTTGGACTTGATAATCTCAATTGCTTGCTGNTGCAAGCTACCCATTTGATCCTCCACTCGCCTTCTTTTAGCCTAGCTTTACTTGCGCATCGAACCGATGTATTGGACGCTATCGCGATCTACAACTGCGGCGATGCTTCGTTCTAGAATCGCAGTGAAAAGTTTGGATGCTCGTTCATTGGGCTGGTCAGCCGTCACTGCGGTGTTTCCCCAGTTCACAAGCCAGAACAAGTGTGCAGTGTCTATTTGTTCTACAAGCTCATCGAATGTTTCAAATCCTGTTTCACGCTCATGCATCGCATCNTGGTANCGGCGAAGCAAATCAATTTCAGANTTCCGCCGAAGATCAACGTCGAGATTACAACCCAAAAACGGGGAAAGGTCACCCGAACCATCTCCTCTACCGACAAGCTGAAAATCTAATACGATCACTTCAGGAAGACCATCCGCCTTGTCATCGAAGAGAAGATTATCTAGTCGAAAGTCATTGTGCGTGAGAGTCCTGCTTCTTTCTGCCCAACTCACCAGCCACTGGGAAATTTCTGGAATGAACGATTCAAGTTTCTCTGGCAGCCAATCTGGATAGAGGTGCCCGTACTGGTCCATCACTGTGGGCCACGAAGCCTCGTAGAGTCCTTGAAGCCCCATATTGATTGGACTATCGAGAGGTGGAACCCACTCCATGTCGATGAGTTCTTTGCTATCCCACCAGCGTGAATGAATTTGTGCAGCCGTATCGATTACTGCCATAGCATCTTCTAGGCTTGCACCTAGTAGGTGATCTCCGGACCGGTAGTGTCCAACATCCTCTAGGAGAAGAGCNTANCGCTCTGANTCGGGNTCATTTCCGTTGNANTACACGTCCGGTTTACGAATAGAAACTTGTGGCGCNACATGAGTGTAGAAAAGTGNTTCTCGTTCATATACACCAAGCATGACTCCAAGTGGTTTGAGCGACCCATCTGTTGTTGGAATCTTGGCTATTACTGTTNGNGGCCCACTCTCGTCAGTTTCATATGTGAGGTGGAGTCGCGCTAATTCTCCAAGGAAGCCTTCTCCAATCGCTATCCGTTCAGTCGCAACATCCGTCACCGCCGACGAGGTAACTTCTGATGCAACGAGTGCTTGAGTGAGCCACTCTGCGTCAAAATCATTTAAGGATTCAGGAATGCTCAAAGCCATGGTTATATCTCTAGTTCGATGTGAGGACCTAGCGCAAACTAGTGCCTAATTTCTATAGACCATCGACGAAGCGAAGCCTGCAAATGATGAGGTATGTTGTGATATGGCAGATCAGATAGGTGTTGCNGATGATGGAATGGNTCGGTGTCTCTGGCCGGGAATGGATAATTTCTACATGGAATATCATGACACTGAATGGGGAGTTCCGGTAGGAGATGACGACGGCCTGTTTGAAAGAATNTGTCTNGAAGGCTTCCAGTCGGGGCTTTCTTGGATAACNATTCTCCGAAAGAGAAAGAACTTTCGTCAAGCTTTCAAAAATTTCAATATTGAAAAGGTTGCCGGATTTGATGAGAAAGACTTTCAAAGACTTATAAATGATGAGGGGATCATCCGACATAAAGGAAAGATCCAGGCCACGATAAATAATGCTCAAAGAGCGATCGAGATTATAGATGAAAAGGGTTCGCTTGCTAGCTATCTATGGGCATGGGAACCTCACGAAGAAGCAAAGNAGGGTGNGNCAAATCGANCTCTATCAGCTACGTCGGAAGCCCTAAGTAAGGATTTAAAGGCACGAGGGTGGTCTTGGGTGGGACCTACAACAATCTATTCATTTATGCAGGCAATAGGAATGGTGAATGACCATTCGAAGAAGTGTCATTCGTGGGAAAGAATTGAAGATATGCGAACAAAATTCATTCGTCCTTAAGTCCNNCTATCGAGATGNACTAAAGTCCACTACCCTATTTGACGTGACTCACCCTGGAGATCCATATATTAAAGAGCCGTTACGCGAATTTGGCGAAACAATTTTCGCCGAGATGTCAGCTCTTGCTGTGAAAACGGGGGCGATAAACCTGGGGCAAGGTTTCCCCGATACCGATGGACCTTCTGAAATNGCTGAGGCCGCCGTTAAAGCTATACGAGANGGGTTTAATCAATACCCGCCGGGGTTGGGTATTCCTGAACTTCGTAATGCTGTTGCTGAACATCAAGAACGTTTCTATGGCATAAATTTTGACCCCAATAGTGAAGTGCTTATTACGGCAGGAGCTACTGAGGCTATAGCGGCCACNCTGTTATCCATTTGTGAACCAGGCGATGAANTCNTCACGTTCGAGCCGTATTATGATTCATACGCTGCCTCTATTGCACTGGNGGGAGGNATTCGCAAGGTGGTGACNCTCCGAGCTCCAGATTACAGTTTCGACCCAGAAGAACTTANAAACGCCATCGGACCCCGCACTAAGGCGATTCTTTTAAATTCGCCGCATAATCCCACAGGAAAGGTTTTCTCCAGCGATGANCTTCAANTTATCGCTGANTTGTGCAATGAACGCAACCTTCTCGCTATCTGTGACGAAGTTTATGAACATCTCGTCTTCGAAGGANCACACACACCATTAATCCNATTTCCTGGAATGCGCGACCGCACTGTACAAATCTCATCNGCGGGGAAGACATTTAGCTTCACAGGGTGGAAAATNGGGTGGGTGTGCGCTCAACCAGCCTTGTTAGAAACAGTTCGCACAGCGAAACAATTTCTCACCTTCGTTAACGGAGCCCCGTTCCAGCATGCCATAGTAACCGGCTTAAATTTACCCCTCACATACTTCGAGGAATTTGTTGCTGACATGCGCCAAAAACGCGACTGCCTTATGGGAGGTTTAACTGCTGCTGGTTTCACAGTTTTTCCACCATCTGGAACTTATTTCGTTACTGCAGATATCCGACCGCTAGGAGCCACTGACGGTAAGAGTTTCTGCACTGCCCTCCCTGAACGATGTGGAGTGGTTGCTGTACCAAATGTTGTGTTTTATGACAATAAGGAAGAGGGGCGTCACCTAGTCCGTTTCGCGTTCTGTAAAAGAATGGAGGTCCTTCAGGAAGCAGTTAATAGGCTGTCAGATGTAACTGACTGGACCATCATGGAGTCACGATGAAGGTCGCTGCTATCCAGCATGACATTGTCTGGGAACAACCAGAGAAGAACTTCTCCCTTCTTGCTCCGTTAATTGAGCAGGCTGCTGGAGATGGCGCTCGCTTGATAGTTCTTTCAGAGCTGTTCAGTAATGGTTTCTCAATGAACACAAAACACATTAGTGAAGCGTTAAATGGCGCCAGCACCCAATTTCTTGTTCAACAGGCAACTGAGCTAGGTGTATGGATTTGCGGATCAGTGCCAATTCTTTCTAGAGGCAATGATCTTCCCCATAATTCTTTGGTGCTTGCTGACCCGGGTGGAAATACTCTGAGATACGAGAAAAAACACCTATTTGGGTATGCGGGGGAAGACAAACACTATGTTGGAGGCTCTGCCCCTCTCACTGTCGAGGTAGAAGGTGTCAGGGCTAGTTTTTTCATATGCTTTGACCTTCGCTTTGGCCCTGACTTTTGGGATATTGCTGCAGCTACCGACGTATTTATTGTGGTAGCAAATTGGCCGGAAGTTCGCCGAAATCACTGGAAGTCTCTACTCAAAGCAAGAGCAATCGAAAATCAAGCGTTTGTCTTAGGAGTTAATAGGATTGGTGAAGGAGATGGACTCACGTATTCGGGCGATAGCCGGCTGTATGGCCCTATGGGACAGACCATAACTAAAGCAAGTAAAAATGAAACTCAGATTCTACTTAGTGACATCGAGTCATCTACTGTCACGAAGATTCGTTCAGACTTTCCCTTTCGTTGGTTGAGCGGCCGTTAGTCCGCAGCCATATGGACTTGGCCATCTCTTGACCCAACGATAATTTTACCCTCCCAGACCGCTGGCGTTGATTCAATACAACCACCGATATAGACGACCCAAAGACGTGGGGGTTTTATAGAAGTATCTGAAATGTCGAACCCTGATACATTCCCAGAGCAGTCTGCTTGCATAAGCACATCGTCTACAACTACTGGAGAGCTCCAAAGCGGGCCTGGGAGGAAAAACTCCCACCTGATGCTTCCTGTCTCTCTGTCGATGCCGATCATCCTCGCAGAATCAGTCGGAACAATCACGATATCTTTGTATAACGCTGGAGTCGCCCAAACACCGTCAGGTAGTTGGGCCGTGTCGAACACAGACCATACGAGAGGATCTTCAGCGTTTCTTGGGTCGAGTTTAATTATCTGACCTACTTCAAATGACCGAGATAACCCCCGTTCGTACTCAACACCAACGTAAAGGAAACCTTCCTCATCAACTACAACGGATGCATCGACATCGTCGCCTACCCAGTAGCGAAATGTTCGCTCAGGATCTTCGCCAGATTTTAGATCTGTAATATCCCACCCTTGGACGAGACCACCGGAGTTTGCGAAATACACGGTGTTCTCGCTGATGGCGACTGAGTTTTCTATGGAAACATTACTTCCAACCTTAAAAAGTAGGTCGTCATCATAACCGGGAGCTGAGAACACTAGTTCTGGATCAACTGTCGCTAAACCAGATGGATCGTACGATCGATTAAGTTTGATGATGTGAAAAATCGAATTTTCACCACCTTCGAACATGTAGTCATCGATGATGATCGGTGATCCATCCCAGTCATTATTCCAGAGTTGCCCGGGGACCGTATCAGCGTCGAGCGCCCAGAGCTCTTCGGGGTCTTCGCGATCAAAGGCAATAACTCGAAGTTTGTCATCTCGAGATCCTATGTATACGAGTGGATAGCCATCTGGGTCAATCGTGACTGACCCCTTAATAATATCTTCTGTTTGGTAGGGCTCTAGAATCGCTTGGCCTGATGCAGCGTCAACAAAGTGCACTGCCCCGTCAAGAGCTCCAAAAACTACCCAAGTGCTGTCACGATAACTGAAGATCGCTGGCTGGCCCGTCCACCCTGTACCACACCATTGCTCATCTTCGTTATTGAGTGTTGTCGAGCCGCACATATTCTGATTTTGGGGATATGACCATTTTTTTATTGGGCCTTCAGGCACGGGACCTTTCCCGTAGTACGTCCTCGTTGGATTTCCGCGGAAGGTGAGAAGGCCTTCAACTGTAGAACCCCATGGTTTTCCTACCGCAGCAGGATCTGACCATCCTGAGTATGGAGGAGCTTCTGGTATGGATGTAGGTTCGGGCGTGGGTATCGGTGTTGGTTCNGGGGTTGGTGTCGGTGCAGGTNTAGCTGTCGGAGGGGGTAGGACAAGGTCGTCTGTGCTGATTCCCCCATCTCTAGCTGCCATCCATATCCACGCCCCCACAATTAATCCGANNGANAAAATGCNGACTAACGAANCNGCCCTTAGTAAANCACTGCCTCGGAATCGTGAAGGCTTTGCATATCGGGGCGTATAAGANTTCAAAGCTTNCTCTTTTAACGTCCTTTAAATACTGCGGATCGTCGTTCGACAAATGAGGCGACNCCTTCTTTTGCANCCTCAGTGGCCATCAATTTTGCTTGGGTAGGAGCTAAAGCTTCGATACAAGCGTCAGCTCCTTCATGAACCCAACGGCGGGCCGAAGCTTTCGTTTCCTGAATAGCTAGTGGAGCCATTTTAGATATGCGCTGAGCTATCTCCATAGCTCGATCAAGTTGCTGGCCTGCAGGGACTACTTCTTGAACGATTCCAACTCTTAGAGCCTCAGCAGCATCAAATTCATCGCAAGTAAGCAGGTGGTACATAGCGTTTCCCCAACCGCCCCGTTCGACAAACCGAAATGTCGCCCCTCCTGTAGCTTGGATCCCCCTCGCAGGTTCTAACTGAGAAAAACGACAGTCATTTGCGGCGATGATTATATCTCCAGCTAACGCAACCTCTATCCCGAATGTGTAGGTGATTCCATGAACGGCTGTAACGATTGGCTTTCTGCAGCTCCTGCCGAATCCAAAGGGATCAACTTTAGAATTATCTTTTGAACTGCGACGATCATTCCTTTCCATTCTTTCTGTCCATTTTGGCAGGTCAAGACCTGCTGTAAAATGGTCACCATGACCGAAGAGAACCCCTACACGTAAATCGTCATCCTCATCAAGTTGCGTGTAGGCAGAAACTAATTCTGCTGACATCTTTGGGGTGATTCCGTTGTATTTTTCTGGGCGGTTCAACCCAATAAGAAGCACGTGATCATGTATTTCGACACTAATCGAACCTTCATCATTACTCATAGGTCATGACGATAGTGCATGTTGCTCATAAGTTTTCAATTCAGTCAAAACTCTTTAGCCTATTCTTCGCTGACGACGCGAAAGGCTCGTTGCAAAAGAGGCGTTTCTTCACCGGGATCAAGTTTTTCTATTGGAGAAGTATCGTCCCAAAGGGAACCTTGGACCCCTTCATCAATCTGTGACTCAGGAAGAGAACTATCAGGAACAAGCTGCAAATAGGAGTCTTCAAAAGGTTCAGAAACCAATTCCTCCACTTCAGATACGTCAATTGGCATTGGAGCATCATCTACAGGTATATCTTCGACAATGGAATCTGGAACATCATTGAAATCAGAATGCTGTTCTGTTTCTAGCAGGGAGGGCTTCTTCGATTTAGGTTGGGATTTTCCCTTCCGGCGTCGTTTCTTTGGGGTGTTTCGCTCATCACTCAAGGTCCACCCAACAGGAACTGTCATCCTGTCAGCACAATCTTTGCATAGACGAGATCCATCTTTTGCTGCCTCGTGATTCTCTGAAACTAGCCATGCAGAGCATTCTTGAGGAACCATAAGTAAAACAGCTTCTGCTTCTTTACCGCAACTGATTCGCGTACATAACTGTGATGAAACCACTCAAAGAACCTACATCAAACCAAGAGAGCCCGCTTACATGATGAGAAGTTTCGGGAAGGAATATGACGAAATTCGACAGTTTCGAACCCGTTGTGTGTTTAGCAGAGCTAATGTAGGCAAACGAAGTAGTGAAGATCGGATAGGAGCCAAAAAATTATTTCTTGGCAAGCAATTGACTTATTAACCCAGCAAATCGAATTATGCAATGCTGGAGCTGGTGAAAGTGTCATCGTTATAGCTTCAGAAGATACAGATGCAGCATTACAAACAACTGTTGTAACTGCTCTTGAAAGAGTCGGATGTCATGTAATTCACGTTTCGTGTCAACAGTCTCAAGGCGAACTGCGTCATTCTGCCATCTCAGAAATACTAACTAGAGCTGAATTTGCCATTGATCTCGTTGGAAACCTCACTAAATCTATTACTTCGGGTCAGCATCGAACAGATATTCGTGTCCTAACCCTGAAATGTGGAAATATTCGTGAACTCAAACGACTTGTTGTTAGCTCAGGCGTTGCTAGAAGAGCCCAAGCACTCAAAAGACTAGCTACATCATCGAAGGAAATCAGAATCTCATCTGGAGCGGGATCTTTCCTCACATTTGAACTTTCTTCAGCGCAATATGATACGAAGACTGGGATTACGTCCCAACGAGAACAGTTCGCAGAATGGCCGTCAGGAACTTTCAACATCGACCTTGGTAGACAGCAAATAAATGGAGAGCTTTTGCTGAGCCCTGGCGATATTTTTCTCGAAAGTGGTCGCATGCTCTCAGACTCCGTACATCTTGAAATAGAAAATGGAAATCTAGTCGAAATCCTAGGAGATTCAGCAGACGCCAACCTGATTCGAATTCACCTTGAAAACGAACCAAATACGGATACTGCGTACCATCTAAACGGTGTCTCTTTGGGTTTAGCCCTCACTCGCGAGCTTAAACATGATGGCCTACTCGGCCAAGAAGTCCTTCCAATGGGTCAAGACATTCACCATGCTGGATGGTCTTCTGTAAATATTGGCGGCTCAATGACACTTACACTCACGCAAGCCTCAGTCTTATTCGATGACCAAATGATCTTTGAATCGGGAGAATTAACGGGCGTTCTTCAACCTGACCCATACGAGAGAAGTGCTGCAGGTATCAAATCCTATTAGAAGAACATAATCATTTGGACCTTTTGCCTATCCTGCGATAGCGTCAAAGCTGATACGGACGGGAGGACATATGAAAAAACTGATAGCACCAGTGATAGTCTTCATGCTCATTGTGACTGCTTGCGGTGGTGATTCCGATGACACTCCTGAGGCAGAAGCTACACCAACTGCAGTAGTTACCCAAGCAGAAACTCAAGTAGTCGAAGAACCAACACCAACAGCAATTATTGTCGTCCCTCCGAAGGCCCCGTTAATTTACACTGTTCAAGCTGGAGACTCTCTAGGAATTATTGCCAACAGCTTTGGCGTTCCTATCGAAGAACTAGCTGCTGAGAATGGCATCGATAATTACAATCTCATACAAGTCGGGCAGGAATTGGTGATCCCTGAAAATGAAGAAGAAGAAGAATAGAGTTTAAAGTTTTCCCTTTGCGTGAAGGAAAAACACATCTAGTCGTTCACGCATATTAAGTGGGGAAATATTTCTATCAGGCCTAATTCAGTTTCATCAAGAGGCGACCTTCAGGTCGGTATTCTTGCCTGTAGCTTTGGATATGTTCTCATAGCAATCGCTTCTGTTGTGACTTCACAATCCGATATCCATGGGTTAAGTATGGCGTTTTGGCGCTCATGGATTGCTGTACCTTTTCTGGGTTTTTATGCTCTTTTCGTACAGCGACAAAAATTTACGTGGGAGAAATTTCTTTCATGCGCCCCCGCAGGCTTATGCTTCGGATCGTCTATCGGATTGTTCTTCTGGTCGACACAAGTCACCAGTCTAATTAATGCAAGTCTTATCGCAGCTCTTCAACCTCTGATAATAATCTTCTTCAGCTACTACTTTTTTTCTGAGATCCTCACCCGAAGCGATATGGGATTATCTCTTTTTGCTATCGGAGGAGCTATCACAATTGTCCTTGCAGGGGCTAGCGAAGGCAGCGGAAAAATTTCCGGAGACCTTATGGCGTTACTTGCAATAACTCTTGGCGCTTGCTATTTCGCACTCGCTCGTAAGGCTTTAGCGAAATTGGGTGTAGCGGAATTTATGACTGGCTATTTCATCTGGTCTGGAATTACCCTCACACCGATGATGCTGATATCGGGAGCAGGTATTATCCCTCAGACTCAACGCGACCTTACTGAAATTTTGACCGTTGCTTTTGTGCCCTTATTCGGTCACGTACTTCTTACTTTTTCCCAATTAAAAACACCCCTTAGCTTGATAGGGATACTGCAGTTGCTTGTACCTGTTACTGCAACCGTCGCTGCAGTGCTTTTCTTGGACGCCACTATCTCAGGTATAAAGGGACTCGGAATTGTAATGGTCCTTATTGCACTCACTGCAAGCAGCTATCTCCGACACAAACGACTCGAAAAAGAACCAGTCAGAGATTAAGAATATTACTCTGCTTCTTGGATTTCGACTGAATTGATAACCACGTCGGTAACTGGTCGGTCACCAGGACCTGTTGGTACCCTTTGCATTTCCTCAGCAACCTCTATCCCTTTAACTACTTTTCCGAATAGAGAATATTGGGGTGGAAGTCCAACTCCACTTGCCCCAGTTATGATGAAGAATTGGCTGCCATTTGTGTCTGGACCGGCGTTCGCCATAGCGATTGAACCGATCTCATAACGACCTGGAGCGGGTAATTCATCAGCAAAACGATACCCAGGGCCTCCTCTTCCAGAGCCTTCAGGGCATCCTCCCTGACACATAAATCCATTAATAATTCGATGGAAAATTAAACTGTCGTAATAGTGATATCGGGCCAGAAAGACAAAGTTATTAACTGTATTAGGTGCTCCGGCTGCATCAAGATGAATGACCATTGTTCCTATAGACGTCTCCATCGTCGCTGTATACGACTTTGATGGATCTATACACATAGGTGGGGTCCCACTGAAAGATGTTTGGCGCGGACTTGAACCATCAGGTGCTGGACACTCAGGAGTACTCATAGATATTCTCTTTCCTTGTAGTTACGCTCGCTCACTTTAGCATCGATATTTCTAAGGACCATCACTGGACCATAATGTAAGAGAATCTACAGTCCTATTGTGGTTGGAAAACGGCGGACAGGAAAGATACGAAGGATTCGTCCTGCGAGGCTTACCGTTACGTGCAAATCTTGTGATGTAACTTGGAAAGGGAAACCTGGGGACTCTTGCTGGAACTGTGGGGATATTGAAACTATGGAAGCTCCCCCAGCCCAAATTAAAGTTGTTTCCTAGGAAATAGCGCAAAGGCGGCCAGTCGATGATCAAACCCCCATGATCACCGACTGTTGAGCCACCCTATGACTCCAGGATGGCTGACTGCCCCCCGGTCGAATCAGCCACTCTGGAATAAAAAGATGTGTCATCCGTCACAGTACACACAATTGCGCCTTAAGCCAACCATTACTTCAAAAAACTGTAATTTGGGATTTCATAAAGAACTGAAACTTGAAATTTCTTTGCCATGATTTTCCTCTAGGCTAAGAATCAACTCTCATGTTAAGTAATCTAATGCTTCCTGTTCTGGTTTGTGCCGGCTGTCTAGTCATTATTCTCTTTGTCTATCTGAAAACTCGAACGAAATCAGAACGGAAAGCTTTTGCTGTTCCAAATAATCAATCAATTAAACCTGTTCGAAATGAGGGTTCGGAACCTTTAGACCCCGATTCGGGACAGACAGCTTTGGACCAAGGCCTCTTGCCGTGGCATGCATTATTTGAAAGTACTGTTTTGGACTTTATTGAGTTTTCAGATCACCTTGTTGAAGCGATTGATAGCGGTAGGCTGCTTGAAGATATGAAAGGTGTTGATGTATTTGAAGCGAATGAGACTTTAGAGTTTCAAAGGGCAGCGTCTGAGCATCCGTCACCAGAAATGGGAGCTGAGCTTTCTGCATTGCTTGCTGCTGTATCTTCGAGCTTGCATGCGTATCTTCGTGGCGATACTGACCTAACGAAACAGCAGCAGTCGGTTTATTCGGAGTACCGAGAGATGTGGTTCCAGAGACTTAGACAGTTTCCTCAAGATATTGATCGTATTATTCGTCTTCGTCGGGCTTAGGCTGAAACAATAGGTTTGAAAACAGGAGAATTTTTGATGAATAGCCTGACTAACAGTCTTGATTTAGTAGCTGCGCGAAGTTCAGGAGCGACAAAGATTTACGGGTCTGGAGAAACAGAAGTCCGCGCTTTGGACGGGATTGATGTTGCCTTTCCTAAAGGTAGATTCTCTGCCATCATGGGACCCTCGGGATCTGGAAAGTCGACTCTTATGCACTGTATGGCTGGGCTAGATGATTTAACGAGCGGCAAAGTCTTTATAGGTGATACTGATCTAACAGAATTAAACGAGCGTGAATTAACTCTCTTGCGGCGATCTCAGATTGGATTTATCTTTCAGGCATATAATTTAGTTCCCACATTAAATGCTATTGAAAACATCACCCTCCCGATTGACTTAGCTGGACTCAAAGCAGATGAGGAATGGGTTGATGAAATTGTTGAAGTGGTGAACCTAAAAGATCGCCTCACACACAAACCAAATGAGCTATCTGGAGGGCAGCAGCAGCGAGTCGCAGTTTCACGAGCGCTGGCAAACAAGCCTGAAATTATTTTTGCTGATGAACCAACCGGAAACCTTGATTCAAAAACCGGGACAGAAATTCTGGAGTTCATGCAACTTGCGACCAAGGAACTTGAGCAAACGATCGTTATGGTCACTCACGATCCCGTAGCTGCGAGCTTTTCAGACCAAGTGATATTTCTTGCGGACGGTCAAGTTGTCGGTGACCTAGAAGATCCAACAGCTGATGGGGTTTTAGATCAAATGCGGAGCATAGGAAACTAACCGTTCTTCTATGGCCCTATTTAAACTCGCTCGAAAAAACGCTTATGCTAAACCTGGAAGATTTCTTCTTACATCCCTAGCTGTACTTATTGGCGTTGCGCTAACAACTGCTGTTTTTGTATTTACAGATAGTCTTCGGGAAACCTTTGGAGGGCTTAGTGATGATATCGAATCCGGCTACGACTTAGCTGTTCGGTCAGAAATACCATTCGGAAATCGGCTCAACGCTGCTCCTATAGATTTAGAACTCCCAGAACAACTAGCTGAAATAGAAGGAGTGGCAGCCATTCAACCCCGAGTTATCGAATTCGGAATTGTGGCGAACAAAGCAGATGGCTCTGCAGCCTTGGCGAGCAGAGGGCCGAATATTGGAATCAACTGGGAAGATAGTTCACCCACCCCGCGTCTTTTTATAGCGGAAGGGAGACCACCTGTTTCCATAACTGAATTTGCTGTTGATATCGATACCGCCAATGAGGATGATTTCGTGGTGGGTCAAAAATATGATCTGCAGACGCCACAGGGCCTGCGGAATCTTGTTTTAACTGGAACTTTTACCTTTGCAAACCCAGAAGAGAATGCCTCGATTGGATCGAAACTCGTTGCTATGGATACTAGATCCGCTGTGGAATTGTTCAACAGCGGCGTGGGTTATGACGATATTACTCTCACAATTGACTCGACCTATGCGGAGGCGACGATCGTGGAGAGCGTTGAGAATATACTCCCGAACGGGCTGGAAGTCTTGACGAGAAGCGATCTAGTTACTGAACAAGCAGATACATTCAATGAGTTTATTAACATCTTCAGAACGATTCTTTTGGTATTCGCTTTCATTATTTTGTTTGTCGCAGCATTTATTATCTATAACGTTTTCTCAATTATTATCGGTCAGAGAATCCAGGAAATCGGTTTACTTCGTGCGCTCGGAGCAACTGGAAAACAGATCACAAATTCAATTGTTACCGAAGCTCTATTTGTAGGTATCTTCGCAACGGTTACTGGTATAGCGCTTGGATTTCCAATAGCGTTCGGGCTNCAAGANCTCNTNGCNGCTTTNAANTTCGGCCCTGANGAAAACTCNCTTCCTCTCAGACCAACCACAGTCATNGTGGGNGCAATTCTTGGAATCGGACTTACATTAACTGCAGCTGTTTGGCCTGCTTTGCGAGCACGCTCAATCTCACCTATGGCTGCACTCCGAAGTGGTTTAGCGACGGCATATACCATTCCAAAAAACTTTTTCGCGGGTTCGATACTGACAATACTTGGCCTGCTTGCAATCATTCTTGGATTTATTATCGACGAATGGCTCTTCATGCTTCCGCTAGGAGTCCTAGCAGGTATTTTCCTCTTCCTAGGGCTCAGTAGATTTAGTAATATAGTTGGGAAATTGTCGTTTCTCTCTCTTGGAATGGCTTTACTGGTCACTGCCCTAACCGCAGATCTCTCTACTTCAATGCTGATGGCGCTTCTTGGTGCTGCAGCACTCAACTCTTTCCTCGGCATTAATCTGCTCAGCCCATTATTTGCTGGAAGGGTGACATACTTTCTTGGTTTACCCACGGCAAAACTTGGAGTCCCAAGCAAGATGGCCCGAAGAAACGCCGGCCGAAGCCCTGAAAGGACTGCTACTGCAGCATCAGCACTAATGATCGGCTTAGCTCTTGTAGCTACAGTGTCAGTAATCTCTGAATCACTTAAAGCAACGGTCAGTGAAATTCTCAAAGAAGATGTTATATCTGACTGGTGGGTCCAGGGTGAAAGTCTTGGGCCAGAGCCTTTAGGTTTCAGCCCAACGATCACTGCTGAAATTGCCACCCTTCCGGAAGTTGAAGAAGTTTTAGCTATGCAACTCTCAGATGAAGGGCTTCGAACAGTAGTTGATCAAAAAGTGAAAAGGGTCTATTCGGCTGACTTGACCGCTGTCCCAAAATATTTCAATATCGGGCTGAGCGATAAGGATGAATCCTTAATCGGAAATAACGCCATTTACCTTCATGAAGATGAGGCTGAGAAATACGGTGTGATTGTTGGCTCTACTCTCGATGTTGAATTCGTTGATCAAAGCCAAAGAGCCCTCAATGTTGCTGGAATATTTACCTCGAAATCGATTATTGATTCTGGATGGCTGCTTGACTCAAGTGTCTACGCTTCAAATGATAACTTAGTTCCAAAATCTGATGATTTTGTAGGGGTTTTAGTGAGGGACGGAGTGAATGAACAGAGTGCAAGAGAAGCAATCAACGCTGTGCTCGAAGGGTACGAACAAATCGAAGCCAAAACTAAGGCAGAATTTGAAGATGAAGCACAGGATCAAATTGATCAAACGTTAACGGTTGTTAGCGTGCTGCTGTTTATTTCTGTGATTCTTGCTGTGCTGGGGGTAGCAATTACTTTGGCCCTATCTGTATTCGAACGAACACGTGAAATCGGTTTAACGCGAGCGGTCGGGGCAACAAGGAAGCAGATCAAACGCACTGTGCGTGTTGAAGGTATCCTCGTAGCGCTCTTTGGAGGTGTGCTTGGTGTAGCCCTCGGTCTTATCTTTGGTATGGCCTGTGTGCAAATTATCCCCGATGAATTTGTTTCTGAACTCGCTATTCCTTGGGGCAATATATTACGTAATCTTCTTATCGCTGGTGTCGCCGGATCTCTTGCCGCCTACTTTCCAGCACGTAGAGCTGCAAAACTTAATGTCCTAGATGCAATCAATCATGAATAGCGAAGGTCAAGCTTCAGTTGTAAGCGAAAGCGGTAATGGGTGCGCATGAACGATTGTCAGTCGTTGTGTTGCCCTCGTTAATGCAACATAAAGTGCGCGCAGGCCATTTCTCTCACCGGTGATTATTTTTTCTGGTTCTACAACAATAGCTGCATCTACCTCAAGGCCTTTGACAAGGCTTACTGGCACTAATGTCGTTTGGTTCTCCAACGCTCCAGCATCAACAAGACCATGTTCGATACCGGATGAACGTAGAGAGTTTGATATCACGTCTAAGTATGCGTCCGGAACGATTACAGCAAGATATCCTGGGCCGAGTTTTTCAAGTTCCGATCTGACTAAAGCCACGACTGTGGCCGAAAGTCGAGCAGGAGTGTCTACATTGACGAATCGAGGTTCATCGCCGACCTCGCGAACAGCAATTGGTGGATTAAAGCCAAACTGGGTGTCACGTAAGAGACGATTCGCTACATCCATCGTTGGTTGTGGAAGCCGGTACCCAACAGTGAGCTGTGAGAATCTTGTCCCGGATTTTTCGGAAAGTGCTTCGACAATGCCCTCCCAGTCATCGTGAGCCCAAGCTCCTGTAGCTTGCGCTATATCCCCTACAAGTGTCATAGACCCGTTTAGGGATCTACGGCGCAGCATTCTTAGCTCCATAGGGGATAAATCCTGAGCTTCATCAACAACTATGTGGCCGTACGTGCGGATTGTTTCTTCTTCTTTATATCCTCTACGCGGTCCGAGCTGAGCTTGAGCTTCGTCTAAAATGGGTACATCTTGAGAGGTCCAATCAACTTGTGAAGCGTGCAGCGATCGAGGACGGTAGAGAGCTTGGATAGATTCTTGCGGTAAGTATTGTGCTGCTGCGCTCCCTAATAATGATCGACTGCCGAAAAGGTCATGAATAAGATGCTCGGCGGTTAGTGAGGGCCACATCCAGTCAAGAGTTTGGCGAATTTCCAATGTTGTTGAGAGGTCGTTCTTTAATTTCTCTGGATCTAGCGACTGGTTCTTTGAACTCTCAGCTAGCTTTTGGAAGACTTGGTCACGGACGAAGGGGCGGCCATTATTATGGTTCCGGTAGCGCCGTTGGGCCTCGCGAATAATGCCTTGGGATTGAGAAATGGTGAGGGTAAGTCGTTGAAGGCCGTAACCGATTCGGAAGTTTTCTCGTATTGGTCGTTGCCGGTCTGTTATAGCTCTACGAACCACGTGTTCCATTTCGCTGCTTCCTTTAATGGCGGTAACGTCCTCTGTGTCGAACCCTCGAACCTTTGCTCGGGGAATCAAATCAGAAAGAACAGCAAGGCGAACTCCGGCCTCTCCTAAAGAAGGCAGTACTTGCTCAATGTATGTAAGAAAGACCCGATTTGGCCCGATGACAAGAACTCCTTGTCCTTCAAGCGGAAATCGGTGAGTGTAAAGAAGGTAGGCAGCACGGTGAAGTGCAACAACTGTTTTCCCTGTACCTGGTCCACCTTGAACGATAAGCATGCCAGATAATGGAGAGCGAATGATTTCGTCCTGTTCCCCTTGAATTGTTGCAACGATGTCACCAAGTCTTCCTGTTCTCGCCTGCTCCATCGTTGCCGCTAACGTCATACGTCCTTTAAAGACTGGCCCAGATGAATCATCAACTATATCGTCACCAAAAAATTCATCTTCGATCCCGAGTAGAACGTTTTTACGAGTGGCGAAATGACGCCGCCGAGTTAAACCCATTGGGTGTTTTCCGGTTGCTCTGTAAAACGCCTCAGCGATAGGAGCCCTCCAGTCAACCGTGATCGGATCTTGCTGCTCATCCCACACCGCTATACGGCCTATATAAAATATTTCTGATTGATCGGATTCTCTCTGGTCTATGCGACCAAATACAAGAGAGGCATCACCAATATCAAGTTGTGATAGGCGTTTATTTACCTGATCAGAAATTACATCACGTTCAAAGCGTGCTTGATGAGTTCCTCCTTTACCTGATTCAACCATGGCATGTAGTTTTTCTGCCTGAAGATGAGAGCGTTCAAGTACGTCGAAGGCATTACCGATGTAATCCTGCTCAGCTTGAAAATCTGGATGAATAGCAACAACCTCCTCTTTATTTACCCAAAAAATTGGTTTTTTGACAGTTAATCATTCTAGCCAACACGGAGGTTCTCTCATCACAGTAGAAAAAACTTATAAAGTAGGAGCAACTATTTCTTTGCTTCGTGAAATCGATTCTTTTGGCAAGTCGATACTACTGTGATGGTGTGACTTCTATTGAACTATCTATTTCGCCTTTCCTTCAAGCTTGTCGCTGTGAACCTCCCGAGCATGTTCCTGTCTGGTTTATGCGTCAAGCTGGCCGTTCATTGCCGGAATATCGGGCAGTGAGGAAAGAGGGAAGTATTTTGGACGCAATCAAAGACCCTGCCTTATCAGCTGAAATTACGCTACAGCCGATCCGTAGGTATGGAGTTGATGCCGCCATTTTGTTCTCCGATATTATTGTCCCAGTGCATGCTGTGGGATTTGGGATTGACATTAAGTCAGGTGTTGGCCCGGTAACAAAGAATCCATTTCGTTCAGTAGATGACTTAAAAAGATTGAACCATCTAGATCCAGCCGTTGATACGCCATACGTAATCGAAACGGTCAAATTATGTGTTAGCCAGCTAGATATCCCGCTTATAGGTTTCGCTGGCGGACCATTTACTATCGCAAGCTACCTTATCGAGGGAGGGCCGTCGCGGACTTATCAGGAAACGAAACGCTTAATGTTTGAGAATCCTGATTTATGGGGTCAATTGATGGACCGACTGACAGGGATCTGTACAAGCTCACTATTATCACAAATTGAAGCTGGTGCAAGCGCAGTGCAACTCTTTGATTCTTGGGTTGGGGCTTTATCACCAAGTCAGTATGTTCGCTTTGTGTTCCCTTGGGTCCAAAAAATGTTTGAGGAAGTATCAGAAACAGGCGTCCCGATAATTCATTTTGGTGTTGCTACCGGAGAACTCTTAGGTCTTATGAGTGATGTTGGAGCCGACGTGATCGGAGTTGACTGGAGAGTTCCGATAGATGAGGCTCGAGCCAGAGTCGGTGACAAAAAAGCCCTGCAAGGAAATCTCGACCCTGCCATACTTGCCGCACCATGGTCATCCATCGAAGAAGAAGTTCTTAGAATTCTTGAACTAAATGATGGCCACCCTGGACATATCTTCAATCTGGGGCATGGGGTTACACCGAATGTAAACCCAGAAGTCCTTGAGCGGGTTGTTCAACTGGTACAGCAATACCGAGTTAGCCAATGAGGAAAGTTGTTGTCGTTGGTGGTGGCATAAGCGGACTAGCTGCGGCTTATCAACTATTAACGAATGGGTACGATGTTAGTGTTATTGAGGCTTCACCAGCTATTGGGGGGAAGATCTCTACGGTAGAAATTGCCGGAGTCCCCATCGACGGGGGTCCAGATGCCTTCCTTGTCCGTGAACCAGAAATGAAAGAGCTGTGTTCTTCTCTCGGCGTCGCAGATGAGCTCGTTGCTCCTGTTTCCCGTTCAGCGAAGATCTGGGTTGATGGAAGTATGCAAGCGTTGCCTAAAAGCCAGTTCCTTGGAATTCCGTTGGACTTAGATGAACTTTCCTCTCTCAACTTAATTAGCCCCGAAGGAATAGCTATCGCTCAAAATGACCTAACTGCTATAGACAATGCCCGAGATGGTGATGAAACCGTTGGTTCCCTTATTAGGAGAAGATTAGGACACGAAGTTATGGAGAAACTAGTCGGTCCCCTCCTCGGTGGAATCAATGCAGGTGATCCAGACAAAATCAGCCTCAAATCAGGAGCTCCCTACCTGGCTTCTGCGGCTAGCTTGGACCATAGCCTTATTCGGTCGATTCAGAAATTTATCCGTGCTTCTAATCGCAACCCCGAAACTCCTGTTTTTCTAACTCACCCTGAAGGATTAGGTACGGTCGTAGACGCTTTGGGGAAAGAACTTGAAGGAAATGTAATTCTCAATGAGCGCATCCAATCAGTTCATGCAAAGGACAGGCAATGGATCCTAGAGGGTCAAAAGGGAAGCTATGAAGCGGATTCAGTAATCCTCGCAACACCTAGCTACATTTCAGGTTCCATTATTGAAACCACTAATGGCAAGATTGCCAATTTGCTTTCAAATATAAAGTACGCTTCAATGGCCTTTGCTTTGTTCGCTTTTCCATCTAAAGAAATACGTCCTTTCGATGGAAGTGGATTTCTTGTCGCAAAATCTGAAGGTCTACTGATGACGGCATGTTCATGGTCATCTTCCAAATGGAA
The DNA here is from genome assembly GCA_002722525.1 of Acidimicrobiaceae bacterium. Classification (GTDB taxonomy): domain Bacteria; phylum Actinomycetota; class Acidimicrobiia; order Acidimicrobiales; family UBA8592; genus UBA8592. The sequence goes on from PBMJ01000016.1 coordinate 26,182, forward strand.
GCATCTTGGTGATAAAGAAGCTACGTTCGTTCGAGTCTCCGCTGGAAGAGCCGATGATGATCGAGCATTTAATATCGATAACGAAGAACTTACCTCCACACTACTTAAAGAACTTTCTCAAATAGTTGATGTCCAAGCCACACCGATGGATAGCCAAGTAATTCGTTGGCCGAAATCATTTCCTCAATATGAGATAGGTCATTCTAACAAAGTGAACCGAATACAGAAATTACTTCGAGATAAAGCCCCTGGAATATTCGTAGCGGGAGCTGCTTTTAATGGCCTTGGCCTCTCAGCTTGCATACGTGATGGCAAAGTTAACGCCCAAAGAGCAGAGAGTTATCTCGGAACGGTAAATTGAGATGGAGATTTCTTGAAGAGCTATGAAAGATAAATTTAACGCTTCACTAAAACCGATAGCCAGTGGTATGTGTTTAGCGTTCTCGATGCCCCCATGGGGCTGGTGGCCACTGGCCTTCATAAGTCTTTTTCTCTTAGACCAGCTCTTGTCAGGGGTTGGACCATCTAAAAAGAGATTTTTGATTGGCTTTTCTTTCGGCGTTGGGTGGTTATTTCCAAGTACTTTCTGGATGATTGCGCTAACTATCCCTGGCTATATTGTGCAAGGTTTTCTGTTCAGCGCTTTTGTGGGATTCGCAGCATTAATAGTCCCTAGGGGGGTTTGTCGCTGGCTTGCCTTACCAGCAGCATTCGTAATTATCGAAGCACTCCGATATAGGTGGCCATTTGGTGGAGTTCCGTTGGCGACATTAGCGATGAGCCAAAGTAGTGCTCCGCTTGGACATACAGTACGAATTCTCGGACCGTTATTTCTTTCGGCCCTAGTTGTTGTCGCTGGGGTTGTTTTATCTTCCCTTTGGGAAAGAGAATGGAAGCTTGCTACATATACCGGAGTGAGTCTCGTAGCACTGTGGGCAATTGGCTTTGCTGTGCCAAACGGAGACCCTATCGGTGAAACAACGGTAGCGATAGTTCAGGGCGGTGGCGAACAGGGAACACGGGCCATAGATACGGATGAACGCGAGGTATTTGAAAAACATTTGAAAGCAAGTTCAAATGTTGAAACTCCTGTGGACTTAGTTTTATGGCCGGAAGACGTCGTCAATGTCCAACAGCCGCTCTCGGATTCTCCCGAGTACACAGAGTTGCAGGATCTAGCCCGAAAGTTAGATAGCTGGCTAATTGCAGGAATATTCGAGCGTGTAAGCATAACGGAAAATGCGAATGCTTCTATTGCATTTTCACCTGAGGGGGCTGAGGTAGACCGTTACGACAAGGTCCGGCTAGTTCCATTTGGAGAGTACGTTCCACTTAGGGGATTTATAAAGCATTTTGCCCCTAGTTATCTACCGGTTAGGGATACGAAATCAGGGAACGGGGAACCAACCCTCATTGTGGAAATTGACGGCCAGACAGTAAATCTAGGAATAGCGATCTCTTGGGAAATATTTTTTGAAGATAGGGCGCGTCGAGCAATTTCACAGGGAGGCGAGATACTCCTAAATCCAACGAACGGATCTAGCTATTGGTTAACGATCCTTCAGTCTCAACAAGTAGCTTCCTCGAAACTTCGAGCGATGGAAACCGGAAGGTGGGTTCTTCAAGCAGCACCTACAGGTTTCAGCGCAATTATAAATCCAAACGGTGATGTCGTTGAACGTTCATCAATTTCGGAGGCCCGTGTTCTTCATGCAACCATTGAGCGAAGAAATGGAAATACTTTGGCAACAAAGGCAGGCCCTCTTCCAATGATTTTACTGTCAGGAGCTGCCCTTCTCGGTGCGAACTTCCTAGCAAGAAGAAAGAACTAGTCAACATCAATTATTAGCGTGGTAGGACCAGAATTTATAAGTTCTACGTTCATGAATGCGCCAAAAGATCCGGTTTCCACTTGAATATCTTGATTACGGAGACAATCAACAAGATATTCGATCAATGGTTCAGCTACCTCCCCTGCAGCAGAAGCTATCCAGCTTGGTCGACGACCTTTTTGAGTATCGCCATACAGAGTAAATTGTGAGATAATCAAAATTTCTGAATTGAGATCGCTAGTCGAGAGGTTCATTTTTCCGCTGTTATCTTCAAAAATTCTAAGATGTAGAAGTTTTCTCGCTAAACGCTCAGCGGTCTTTTCTGTATCAGAGTGAGTCACACCAACGAAGACACACAGACCGTTGAGAATCGAGCCAACAGTGTTCCCTTCCACGGTAACGCTAGCTTTAGAAACACGTTGGACAAGAGCCCTCATGAAATCTCCTTTTCAGCGCGGTGAAATTTAAGACAGTACCACCATAATGATTATTGACCTTTCTTGAACATTTAGTGCTCGAGAAACGTATTTTTACTCCAATGTCCATACCCTTAAGGTTTCATATGGAAGAAAAAATAGCTGAAAAAAGTGATACAAATGAAACAGCGGGCCGTCTTAGGATCGCCATGCTCGCCTATCGCGGAAAGCCTCATGTCGGTGGACAAGGGGTGTACGTAAGGGAAATGAGCAAGGCACTTGTCGAACTAGGGCATACGGTGGAAGTTTTTGGAGGGCCGCCATATCCCGACCTGGATCCTAAAGTTCCACTTCATGAGTTTCCGAGCTTAGAAATCTATAACGATTTCTTCCCTGGAAGAATGCCGGGTCTTTGGGAAATAAAAGATATGCCAGACTTCGTAGAGCTATGTTCATATCTCACTGGAAACTTTTCTGAGCCTCTTTCTTTCTCACTTCGCGCGTATAGGGCATTAAAAGACCGAGAAGGAGAATTCGATCTAGTAATCGATAATGGCTCACTAGCATATGGGAATCTACTGATACAAAGAAAGCTTAATCTTCCTATTCTTGGAGTGATTCACCACCCGATTACGGTCGATCGGAAACTAGAGTTAGACAATGCAAGGACTTTCGTCGAAAGATTTGGAAAACGGCGATGGTACGCCTTTACAAGAATGCAAACACGAGTATGCAAGCGGATCAAGCGAATCGTTACTGTCTCTGAGTCTTCTCGTGAGGACATCAGTAAGGATCACAAAATTAGCATTGACCGTATTCATGTTGTTCCTATAGGAATCGATACTGACTTCTTTGCTCCTCAACAGCAGATTAAAAGGATCCCTGGAAGAATTGTCTCAACTGCTAGCGCTGACGTTCCGCTAAAGGGCCAAAGATACCTTCTTGAAGCTTTAGCAGAGGTTCGAAAAAAGTATCCTCATGTCCACCTAGAGCTTGTAGGTAAACAACGGGAAGGAAGCACTACTGCTGAGACGCTGGCTCAATTAGGGCTTAGCGACATCGTAAACTTCAATCAGGGAATAAGCTATCGGGAGCTGGTTGATCTTCTTGCATCAGCATCAGTAGCTGTCGTCCCATCTTTATATGAGGGTTTCTCTATTCCTGCGATTGAAGCGTTATCTTGCGGTGCTCCATTAATAGCTACTACAGGAGGTGCCCTTCCTGAAGTCGCTGGGCCGCACTTGGAAACTTCACTAGCTGTTCCACCTGGAGATAGTAGTGCGCTAGCAAAACAAATAGAATACGCTTTTGAACATCCGGAAGTCTGTCAAAAGGTAGGAGAAGCGGGCCGTCAGAGAGTGATAGAAAAATGGAGCTGGCGAGAATCTGCTATTACTACATCTGATCATTGCCGTGAGCTTCTAGCAATGGACAAAGCACAATAGGATTCAAACGTGTTAACCATCAATTTCGATCGACTTAAGCTTGAAGAGGGACACATGGTTCTTGATCTCGGATGCGGCTTTGGACGACATGCATTTGAAGTACTTCGGCGAGGTGCAGAAGTCGTGGCCTGCGATATGGCATTGAATGAACTTCACGAAGTCCGAGCAACTTATGCTGCTATGGCTGAAGCTGGAGAAATTAAAGTAACCTCTGGTGCTTTTACATCTGCGGGAGATGCTACTCGTTTACCATTTCAAGACGAGACGTTCGATCGAATAATAGCGAGCGAAGTCCTAGAACATATCTATAACGATGAAGATGCGTTAAGTGAGCTATTTCGGGTACTTAAACCATATGGAATACTTGCGATTACAGTCCCCTCTTATTTTCCAGAGAAAATTTGTTGGGCGCTTTCTGATAAATATCATGCGCCCATAGAAGTCGGAGGCCATGTGCGAATCTATAGAAAAAATGAATTAGAAACAAAAATCTCTGCTGTAGGTTTGGCACCAATAGATTTTCATAGAGCTCATGCGTTACATTCACCGTACTGGTGGCTCAAATGTGCTGTAGGGCCTAAAAACGATCAAAATCGGCTTGTGAAAGCATATTTACGATTCCTCACATGGGATATCGTGAAGCAGCCAAGGTCAACTTGGTTAGCGGAAAAAATACTGCAACCCGTGTTAGGTAAGAGCGCAATCATCTATGCTCAAAAGACTGCCATTGCTTAATATAGGAAAAGAACTTGCCCCCAACCGACCCAGTTGAAATTATCGACTCTGCAAAAATACGTGAAACAGGCGAATCTATTGCCGAATTACAGCTCCCATCGGGAATGATCCCTTGGTTTCCAAATGGACATGCCGACCCATGGAATCATATTGAAGCAGCAATGGCCCTAGATATAGCAGGACTGCACGATGAAGCCGTTTCGGCCTATCAATGGTTGGCAGATATTCAACTAGAGAACGGGTCCTGGCATAACTATTACCTTGAAAATAAAATTGAGCAAGACAAGATCGATACAAACTGCGTTGCCTATATTGCATCTGGGGTTCTCCACCACTTCTTAATATCAAAAGACACCGGATTTCTAGAAACTATGTGGAATGTCGTTGAACCTGCAATCGAATATGTGCTTGGCCAACAGACTTTAAGGGGAGAAATTATTTGGGCTTGCCATTCTGATGGGACTCCATGGTCATACGCACTCGTTACTGGATCATCAAGTATCTCTCACTCATTACGCTCTGCACTAGCAATAGCGAGACATCTTGGTCAAGATCGCCCACACTGGAAAGAAAAGGGAAAGCGTCTGGTTCAAGTTCTTAAAAATAATCCTGAGGCTTTCGCCCCAAAGGAGCGATGGGCTATGGATTGGTATTACCCCGTTCTAACAGGTGTCTTACAAGGTACAACGGGCCTCGATCGACTTAATGCGAAAAGAGAAGAATTTGAAATCGCGCATAAGGGTATCCGATGTGTGTCAGATAGACCATGGATAACTACAGCTGAAACTTGTGAGTGCGCTATGGCCTATCTTGCTGTTGGTGAGCGAGCACATGCTATGGAACTCTTTACAGGAATCCAGAACTACAGAGATAACAGAGGCAGATACCTTACGGGAGTTGTCTACCCCGAAAATGTTTCATTTCCTGAAAACGAATATTCGACGTATTCAGCTGCGGCTGTAATACTCACAGCTGACGCTATTCAAATAGAGACAGAAGCAGCAAACATGTTCGCCGATCATACTTTCCTGCCGACGCTAGACGAATAGAAATTAGGGATCAACTAATTTCGCTCTTTAGTATCTGGAGCGCTTCGTCGGCGTGTACGAACATATTCTTCTCATTCTTGACTACTCCAAGAAGCTTCCTATCTTGACCAATCACATATGTTGCCCGCTGATTTGGTAGTGGGCCTCGACGCTTAGCGCCAAGCAAGGAAGCAATTTGCTTATCAGGATCTGAGAGGAGTTTAAACCCTAAATCATTCTGCCGATCAAATTCGTTTTGCCGATCCACCGGATCGGTGCTAATTCCCACTCGTTGTGCTCCGAATTGTGCAAACTCAGCAGCCAGGTCACGGAAATGACAGCTTTCCCTCGTTCAACCAGGTGTCATCGCTTTTGGATAAAAGTACAAAACCAATGGACCATTTTCAATCAATGACCCTAAGGTTACTTTCTCACCACTTTGATCAAGTGCTTCGAAATTGGGAACTATGTCACCTTGTTTCATCTATCCTCATTCTTTTAGTTTCAAGTATTATGGACAAGACTACCACCGAAAAATCAAGCTCAAGAGGTTCGACGTAGGATACGTAAGGAACCTTGGACTCTCTCCTCGACCCAGTCACCACTCTGTATAGCTGGTAGATAAATACACTCGTAGGGCGGCCTCCCACCATCTTTCGTGTCAGGGAAAACATCATGAATCGCAAGCACACCACCTAACTTCACCTTTGGAACCCACCAAGAGTAATCATTTCTAGCCGGCTGTAATCCATGCCCTCCATCAATAAACAAAAATGCAAGAGATGTATTCCAGTGCTTCGCTACGCTAACGGAATCGCCCACGATCGCAACTACTACGTGTTCTAAACCGGCATTATGTATGACCTTACGAAAAATCGGAAGTGTGTCTAATCTCCCCACTTCTACGTCAATTAAATCAGGTTCATGATGCTCCCAGCCAGCTTGATTCTCTTCTGAACCCCGATGATGATCTAATGCATAGAGGACACGCCCCTGCTCTTCGGCTGCGGTACCCAAATAAACAGCAGATTTCCCGCAGTAACTCCCAACTTCAAGAAGGGGCCCTTCAACACTTAGATCACAAGCTGCCTGATAAAGCACATCTCCCTCATCTGGCGGAAGGAAACCTCGAGCATTTTGCGCGTATTCACGTCTACTAGCTTCCATATGAGCAAGATTACTGGAGAATACCGTGATTCTTTCAACTCTTATTGGTTAAGTTTCCTTTTCTATAATTTGTATTGAAAAGATATCGATCCAAAATAATAAACTTGAATACCCACAGGACTCCATAGGCTGCAAGATTCGCAACGTTTACTACGATCCACGAGTCCCATATTCTGTCGGCGAGAAAAACAAATAAAGTAGAGAGTCCCAGTCCTGAAAACGCAATTATCCAATATGGAGCTATCTCCTTCGTTATATCATGAGGTCCAGATTTTTCCCATACCCAATAACGGTTAAGTATGTAATTGGGAATTGTTGAGAGAGCAACGCAGAGTAAATTACTGAAAGCAGCGTTAAAGCCTGCAACTTTGAAAAAGAGATAGAGTATCGATTGTCCGATCACAAGACTGAGTGCAGAGACCAGAACGTACCGGTATATTTTTCTATGATTTGTTAAGTCCAACATGACGTAGAGACGCGCCTCACTAAAGCTATCGTTTTTTACTTTACTGTCTGGGAAACTTCGGATCTATTTCAGTGACTTCTTCAGATCAAATCGAAAAATAACATAAACTATAATCATGAATTCCCGCAAGAGAAATACCTTATTCGCATCTCCACGTTTAGTTTTCATCGTGACAAGTATCTTCATTTTAAGCGCCCTGTCTGGATGCGGCGGATCATCAAACAATGCTGATCAACCAAATGACAGAATTAATGACGCTGAGGGAACAGCTGCTGAGGTAATCGAATCGTCAGAAAATAATGAGGAATCTGGCCAACCCACCATTCAAGAGAACCAAGAACATCTTAAAGAGGTTGAGGCTGAAAAATGGACCGTCCTTGTATACCTCATGGGAGATACTGATCTAGAGGAATTTGCTCTTACAGATATTGTTGAAATGTCGAAAGTCCCAACGAGTGAAAATGTAGATATTGTGGTGCTCTTTGACAGGTCAGATATTTATTCCGAAGAATCTGTATTGAATTTAGAGAATTTTTCAGATACGAAGCTGCTCCAAGTAAAAAATGGTTCTCTTCATTTGCTTGAAGATCAACTCGGGGAGCGCAACTTAGGAGATGCGGATGCTCTAGCTGAATTTATCGAATACGGATTCTCCAGATTTCCTGCTGAAAGAACAGCTCTAATACTTTGGGATCATGGTGCTGGGTGGCCTGGAATGGGACCTGATGAAGGGAACGAATTTGACATCCTTGATCTGCAGGAGATCTCCAATGGAATCGAAAAGGGCCTTGAAAATGCTGGGATTGATAAACTTGACCTGATCGGATTTGATGCCTGCCTGATGGGAACTTTTGAAGTTGCCATAGCAATGGCAGAACATGCTGACGTGATGGTTGCCTCACAAGAACTTGAACCAGGGCATGGTTGGGATTGGCAAGCGCTCGAAATCCTCGCCTCAGACTCTTCAATAGATGCCCAATCACTTGGTTTAGCAATAGCAAATTATTACGAACAGCATGCGATCGATAATGGAACAGAGACGGAAATCACTCTTTCTGTTCTTGACTTGACTCTAGTAAGCGCGGTTGATGAAGCCCTGAGAGCACTCGAAATACGGCTTGTTGCTGAAAGCAATTATCTTTCGGCAAAGCTTGGTTCAGCGCAGAATTTATCTCTAAGACTAGGAAAAAATCCAGACCCCTCTATAGATGCTCAAATGATAGACCTTGGGAATCTAGCTACACAGCTTGGAAAGGTTGAACCAGAATTACTTGACTTAACAACCAATCTGGTAAATGCCATAGATGAAGTGGTAATTGGACAAGTAAACGGCCCTGCAACAAAATCCTCTTCAGGACTAGCCATATATTTTCCAGAATTAAGGACATACAGTCAAGAGGGATACTTTTATCTCGAGGGAATTGAGAGTTGGCAAAATATCCTCATAAGTTATTTTCAAGCTCAAGAAAGTATCCCTGAAGAAGAACAAGCAAGATTCGTAACAGACCAATATTCGGCGACATACACTCTTGATGCAGTAGACGGTCTGTTTATCTCTGCTCAATTTGACCTGGCTGCGCAAGATAATCTTACTGAAGCCGTTATATACTATGGCATCCCTGAAGAAGATGGATCTATTCTCTTCCTTGGAGAGGAACCGGCATATTTCGCAAACGACGGAAGCGGGTTGGTTGAAGGCTTCTACGACCTAACTGTTTTAACCATGTCGGATGGAGTTGATACCGTCTATGCATACACGCAGCTATATAACGACGAGGAATCTCAGCTAGCGTTTCTCGACATACCTCTGACCTATGTACCTCCAGGAGCACTGGACCCTGAGAGTGAATTCAACGATGTTGTTCTCTCAATCACGATAGATACAGAAACCGGAGAAATACTCAACGAGATCTACTACTCAACTGACCAAACAGGCCAGTGGGGTGAACTAGTAACTGATTCAGAAGGACTGATCTATCCAAATTTCTTATTCCAAAACACCGACTTCTCATTTGATTGGATTGAAATTAATGAAGTTGGGCTTTGGGCAGACATTCCAAGTCTCACATATTCATTCGAACCCTTAGAACCGGGATCAGAATTTGTCGCTGAGCTTTGGGTTTTTGATTATGGTGGAAATAGCGACTACGAATACGTAGAGGACATCATTCCCTAAGCCCCTATTCTCCTAGAAGCGTCAAGCTAAGCTAGACGATCGAATACCGATATACGTTAGTTTCACGGGCAACAAAACCGAGTCGTTGGTATAGGCGATTTGCTGATTCTCGTGAAGGGCGTGATGTTAAGTCAATAGTTTTGGCACCCGCTTGCTCGGCGAGCTGAATGGCATATTCATTTAAAGCCTGCCCGATACCCATACCTCTAGCTTCAGTATCTACGACAACGTCCTCTATCCAGGCGCGTACACCTGTTGGAATTCGAAAAACCACCAAAGTCATTGAGCCAAGAATCGTGCCGCTTTCATCTTCAGCTACCAGCACTGTCGCAGAGTCAGAGTTAATAATCGCTGTAAGCTCATCTTTAGTAGGTGCAGGGCTTGAAGAGGAAAGCTGGGGCGTTAACTTTTGGTACGCCTCAACTAAATCAGCATCTACACTCTCGGCTACACGAATTGTGACCATGCTTTATGGTATCCGAGTGAGACTGGGAAGGGCTACAACAGATTCCGAAGCACTAGTAATCTCTACGAATAGAATTCAGGTCTGGGTAGATATAGTCTCGAAACAATGCTAGAGAACTACACCTTCTGGGAAAATAAACCCAATAAAACAGGCGGCGTCCTGATTGCTGCGTTTGAAGGATGGAATGATGCTGGGAATGCATCAAGTTGGGCTCTTAAACATTTACGAGAAGATTTCGATGCCAAACAGTTTGCCTATATTGAGGCGGAACAATTTTACGACTTTTCTGAAACCCGACCATTAGTTCATCTTGATGAAAATGGTCGACAGTTAGATTGGCCAGTGACCAGATTTAGTGCAGATTCAGGGCAAAATATTTTTCTGATTGAAGGTGTAGAACCTCAATTACAATGGAAAACCTTCGTAGAAGAGATTAACTCAATAGCAAGTAGCCTCGAAGTTTCTATGGCGATAACGCTCGGTTCACTTCTCACAGAAGTTCCGCACACACGCCCAGTAATGATTTATGGGTTCAGCGAAGACGCAGAAACAAACTCTAGGCTTAATCTTCAAAAATCAATGTATGAAGGGCCAACAGGAATTATTGGCGTTCTCAATCAAACCATCCAAGAAGCTGGTATTCCCTCAATTTCCTTATGGGCTACTGTTCCCAACTATGTTTCAGGAGCTGCGTCACCTAAAGCAACTTTGGCACTTATCGAAAAATTAAATGAAATACTGCCTGAGAGATCTATAACAACAGAATTAGAAATAGCATCTGCAGCGTATGAAAGACAGGTCGATCAACTTATCGAAAACGATGAGGATATGAAAGCATACGTCACTGATTTAGAATACAGATACGACCAGGGGGAATTTAAAGCAGACCCTGCATCTGGATTCGGTGACCAAGTTGAACGGTGGCTTCGCGATGGGTCAAACCCCGAAGAGGCGTAACCAGAACAGCAGGAAGTTCTAGACTTCGTCTGGGTTTTTCCAAGCAGGTCTTCGCGGTGCATCAAATTGCACTTCAATTGGCTCATTACGCACTGCTCGGAAAGCCTGATCCACCCAATTTCCTGATCCTGCCAAAGGTTCGGGAAGGGAGTCTTGGGAGAAGAAACCGACATCTTGGCACTCTAGAGGATGAGGCTTTAGTGTCCCTCCAATAACTTTGCATTGGAAAACAATTGAATACAGGGGCATTCTTGTAAAACCTCCTCGGACACCATCAAGAATCGAAATGATGCGAAGGGCTTCAACCTCCATACCTGTTTCTTCCAGAACTTCTTTTTCAGCTATTTCTGCAGCTGAGTACCCCACGTCTGCAAAACCTGTAGGAAATAGCCAAACTCCAGAATCTGATCTTTGAATAAGAAGAAGTTCCTCATCATCGTTACCAACGACAGCCCCTATAGCTATCTTTGGAGTCACATAACCAGGTATACCTTCCCCAACTGAACGCATCCATTCATCAACCTTCTCTTCAGGTTGATCAGCCCCAGATAGATGCGACTGAATATCAGCTGCCACATTTAGTACTTCTTCGTAACGTTCCCGCTCATAAAGATTTTCAGTAAATGCAAGACCCGTTCTTGCAATTCCAGCAAGAGCTTCACTCCATCGAACAAGGTTGTGCTCATCCGTCATTTGACTTCCTTTGCATCACGGTTGAGATTTCAATTGCATGCCGAACAGCTTCTCGAATTTCCTCAGCATGTGTTTGGTCAACTATTTTCTTTCCTGCACTATCCAAAACATAGAAAGAGTCCACAACATCAGCGCCAAGCGTCTGTACTTTCGCACTAAGAATATTCAGGTCAAGCGAGCTTAGCGCCCGGGTAATCTGATATAACAACCCCATCCCATTTAGAGCAGATACTTCCACCACTGTTGCTGAAGAAGAAGTCTTATTATCTATCTTCACGTCAGTTCCTACCACTCTGTCTGGGAAGTTTTGGGGTGACTGCAAGTAATACGTTTTCATTCTTTCTGAAAGACGAGCAGCTATGGCAACACGACCACGAACTGAATCCTGAACAAAAACACAAACCGAATCCCAATCAATTTCTCGGGTGGTACTAGGGGAGACGCGGAAGACTGCGAGAACCATTCCAAAATCTGTATGCGCGACTGCTT
>PBMJ01000017.1 GCA_002722525.1 Acidimicrobiaceae bacterium
CCATGAGTCTCCTTGCCTTCACTTTGCCAATTTTTGGCATTGATTCAAGAATTGCAAGAACTTTCGTTCTACTTACAATCTCATTTTGATCTGAAATGTCTAGAACTTGTCTCAATGTAAGGGAACCCATTTTTATACGCGCCTTAAGCTCTGCGCGTACTCTTCGAGCCTCAGCAGCTTTTTCAAGAGCAGCTTTACGCTGTGCGTCAGTTAATTTAGGAGGTGATGCCATACCTAAAGAATAGTTCTGAGCAGACCGATAGTGGTGTATTTCTTTTAAGAGGTCGTTATGGATTGTCTATCTCTGCGTAGATTGTTTCAGCAGCTTCAGTTGGATTTCCTGCTTCTGTAATCGCTCTCCCTATCACGAGAAGCCCAGCACCTTCTTCGAGCGCCATAGATGGGGTGGCTACTTTCTTTTGATCATGCGCCTTCATTCCTAATGGGCGAATCCCAGGTACAACGGCTAGCAAGTCCGGAGCTTGTTTAGAAACAATGGGTAGATCTAGAGCCGAGCATACCAAACCTAAGCAACCTGAATCTTTTGCTACTCCAATACGATCTTTCATCAATTCTTCATCGGTATTTGGATCACTAGTGAGGATCGTCACACCTAAAGCAACTGGAGCCCCGATACCGGCATTTTGCGCCCCTTCTAGAAGTCCTTCTACCCCAGCTGTCATCATTTCAGAACCTCCGGACGTGTGAAGCGTGAGATAATTGACCCCAAGGGAACCTAAGACCTTTGAAGCCCGATGGACTGTATTGGGAATATCGTGCAATTTTAGATCAAGAAAAATTTTGTACCCGAGTTGTTGAAAAGTACCGATAACCTCAGGCCCTGCAGCACTGTATAGCTCCAACCCGATCTTTAGTACTGAGAAATACGATTGCAGTTCTCTTGCTAAACGAACTCCCGCGACTAAATCATCTACATCTAAGGCCAATGCGAGCTTATTTCTTATCTCGTCATTTCTCTCCATATCTTCTCTTCTTTCTTTTATTGAATAGGCAAACGGCTACTTGGTTGACTCTTTCCCACTATTGATGCAATTTCTTCTATAGAGTTCCGCCTGCACCACTGGCGGAGGCCTTTGATTATTTTTTTAGACACTCGAGGATCGGCGAAATTTGCGGTACCAATTTGAACTGCGTTTGCACCAGCCATCAAAAATTCAAGCGCGTGCTTATGAGACGATATGCCTCCGACGCCAACTATCGGAACATCTGGAAGAGCTGACCGAACATCAAAGACTGAACGTACAGCCACAGGGCGAATGGCAGGGCCGCTCAATCCTCCTCCACCAGCTCCCAAAATAGGTCTTCCTGTTTCAATATCTATGGCCATACCTAGAAGTGTGTTCACTAGAGTAAGAGCATCCGCACCTCCCGAAACCGCAGCTCCAGCAATTTCCACTAGAGCCGATGTATTCGGGCTCAACTTGGCCCATCTAGGTCGATTAATTTTAGTAGTTGCTTCCATAACAGCTTTTGTCATCTCCGCTGAATGGGAGAAGATAGCACCACGTTCTTCAACATTTGGGCATGAAACGTTCACTTCAATCGCTATAACTTCGGTAGGAAGCCCCTTGCAGAAGTCAGCTGCCTCTGTGTAGTCATCAATTGTGCGCCCCCAAATGCTGACGATGATGGCAGCCCCTGATTCGATCAAGGCAGGCATTTCACTTTCAGCCCATTTTTCTAATCCCGGACCTTGCAATCCAACACTGTTAATCATTCCTGAGGGAGTCTGATGGACTCGTGGTGCTGGATTCCCTTTCCATGGGTAAGGAGAAAGACTTTTTACGACTACTGCGCCTAGTTCGCTTAAGTTAAGGAACGAAGAAAACTCTGCGCTGTGTCCAGCTGTTCCCGATGCAAGCATTACAGGGTTTTGTAGGAACAGTTCGCCGACTTTTGTCTGCAAGGATGAGAAGCTCGGATGAGGCGACATCTCTAGATCTCTAATCGTTGTTGTGTTAATGTTTTTCTGTGGAAATGCTGCAGAGGCCGCACCCGAAGAGTGTGACTGCGCCAGTCGACAAGTCCCTTAGCTAACGCTAGACCAGCAGATGCGGTGGTCAAAAGGGGAATACCCTGTTCTGCCGCAGCTTTTCGTATATGGTCACCATCTGCTCGAGGACCTCGCCCACGCGGCGAGTTGATAACTAATCGTATTTTCCCTGATTCAATCAACTCAATGGCCGTGGTCCCTTCCTTCTCCCCGATCTTGGCAATGACATCGATTACTTCAATGTTTGCTGCGTTGAGCGCAGTTGCTGTTCCACGAGTAGCTGCAATAGTAAATCCAAGGTTGGTGAGTAATGAAGCTGTTTCAATACCTGTTTCTTTGTCGCGGTCTGCTAAAGAGAGGAAAACAGTGCCTGTTTCAGGGAGGGACATTCCGGCAGCTATCTGACTTTTTGCAAAGGCTAGGCCCGGAGTTACGTCTATGCCCATCACTTCTCCAGTTGAGCGCATCTCAGGACCAAGAATTGCATCAGTTTCTGGAAATCTATTAAACGGCAAGACTGCTTCTTTTACTGAAACATGATCACCGGTGACTTTGGCCTCTAAACCACCATTCTCTTTAAGCTCTATAAGCGTCTCTCCAAGCATTACTCTTGAAGCGACTTTCACCAATGGAATACCAATAGCTTTTGAAACGAAAGGTACAGTCCTCGAGGCACGTGGGTTCGCCTCAATAACAAAGACTGTTTCCGACTCTCCGACCTTCTTCACAACATATTGGATATTAATGAGCCCAACCACTTCTAGTCTTTCTGCAATTCGGTTCGTGTACTCCTCTAGGGTCGCAAGTGTCGTACTGCTGAGATTCTGCGGAGGGAGCATGCAAGCACTATCTCCTGAGTGAACACCTGCTTCTTCGACATGCTCCATTATCCCGCCTATAAACACATCACCATCTTTATCTCGGATCGCATCGACATCGACCTCTGTTGCATCTTCCAAGAAACGATCTACTAATACTGGCCGTTCCGCTGACAACCCTCCTTCGCGCCCTAGACTTCCTTGCTGCGTTAGTTCCTGCATGGCTGAATTGAGTTGCTCATCATCATAAACGATGCTCATAGCCCTCCCCCCAAGGACATACGAGGGGCGAATAAGAACTGGGTATCCGACACGTTTAACTATGGTCAGTGCTTCTTCCAGACTGACGGCTGTTCCACCAGGCGGTTGGGGAATCTCCAACTGCGAACATACAGCATTCCACCTTTCACGATCTTCAGCTAAATCAATTGAATCCGGAGATGTTCCGGCAATTATGTTTTCAGGTAAGGCGTTAGCCAGCTTTAAGGGAGTTTGGCCTCCGAGACCGACAATAACTCCAGCTATTCCAGGGCCATTAGCTCTCTTTGCTGATTCAGTTTCTACTTCAAGGATATTTCTAACATCTTCTTCAGTCAGTGGTTCAAAGAATAAGCGGTCACTTGTGTCGTAATCTGTTGAAACTGTTTCTGGGTTGCAATTTACCATGATGGTCTCATAACCTATTTCCCTCAATGCAAAGCTTGCATGGACACAACAGTAGTCAAATTCGATTCCCTGCCCTATGCGATTAGGTCCGGAACCAAGAATAACCACCTTCGGCTTATCTGATGCTGCTACTTCATTATCATCGTCATAAGTTGAGTAATGATACGGAGTTTCAGCTTCAAATTCGGCGCTGCAGGTGTCAACTGTCTTAAAAACGGGAAGAACTCCTAGTTCAACACGCTTATTCCTCACAGCCTCCTCTTCTTCATCCCATAGGTAAGCCAGCTGATAATCGCTGAATCCCAATCGCTTGGCGCGACGCAATGAAAGGTGTGAGACGTTTTCTAGGTTCTGTTCCTCAAGAAAGCATCTCTCCTCGACGATGAGAAGCATCTGATCAAGAAACCAAGGGTCAATCCCAGTTATATCATGAAGTGTTTCTATCGAAACGCCTCTATACAGCAACTCTGCTACTTCAAATATTCGAGTCGGCGTCCCAACTTCTACCTTCTTGATGAGCTCTTCATCATCAATATCTTTGAAATTCACTTCGCTATTATCAGCGTTAAGGCCAAACCTGCCTAATTCAAGAGAACGGATGGCTTTTTGAAGCGACTCTGGAAACGTTCTACCAATTGACATTACTTCACCCACTGATTGCATCTGTGTGCCCAAAACAGCAGGGGTCCCAGGAAATTTTTCAAAAGCCCACCTAGGTATTTTCGTCACTACGTAATCTATGGTTGGTTCAAAACTTGCTGGCGTCTTTTTAGTTATATCATTTGGAATCTCATCAAGCGTGTACCCAATAGCTAGCTTCGTAGCAATCTTTGCAATCGGAAATCCTGTAGCTTTAGAGGCAAGGGCTGAAGACCTGCTAACTCGCGGATTCATTTCGATGATGACGAACTCTCCATTAGCGGGATCGACTGCGAATTGAACGTTAGATCCACCAGTTTCAACCCCTACCCTTCTCATACAGGCAAAGGCGGCATTCCTAAGAGTTTGATACTCAACGTCAGATAATGTTTGAGTCGGTGCGACGGTTATCGAATCACCAGTATGTACACCCATTGGATCTAGGTTCTCTATTGAGCAGACGACTACACAGTTATCTGCCCTATCTCTCATTACCTCCAGTTCATATTCTTTCCATCCTTTAATTGATTGCTCAATTAGAATCTCATGAATAGGGCTAGCTGCGAGACCATTAGAGGCTAACTTATTAAACTCTTCGAAGGTTTCAGCTATTCCGGTCCCTTTCCCTCCAAGAATATAAGCTGGTCGCACAATAACTGGAAGCCCTATTTCTTCAATGATTTTTTCAGCATCGTCCATCGAATGCGCAACTCCGCTGATCGGGACTGGCAATCCAATCTCTATCATGGCATCTTTAAAGCGAGCTCTATCTTCTGCTGTGGCGATCGCTTCAGCATCAGCTCCGATAAGTTCAACTCCATTTGCTTCTAGAACTCCCATTTCAACTAGTTCTATAGCTAAGTTAAGGGCGGTCTGGCCACCGAGGGTTGGCAAGAGAGCGTCGGGCTTCTCTTCTTCTATTATCTTTGTCAGTATTTCTGCCGTCAGAGGCTCTATATAAGTAGCGTCTGCAAAATCTGGATCAGTCATGATTGTTGCAGGGTTTGAATTTGCTAATACAACCGTGTAGCCCTCTTCGCGAAGTACGCGGCAAGCTTGGGTGCCCGAGTAGTCAAACTCACATGCCTGTCCGATGACTATAGGTCCGGATCCTATTAGGAGAATCTTTTCGATATCAGTTCGTTTAGGCATCTTGGCCACCATTCACCCTGTCCATTAGTTGATCAAACTCAGAAAACAAATAAGCGCTGTCATGCGGCCCCGGCCCTGCCTCAGGGTGGTGTTGGACACTAAAGGCATTAGCTTCGGAAACAGTAAGGCCCTGACATACTCCGTCATTAAGATTCACATGGGTTACGGACGCTTTCCCATCTAGCGTTTCAGGATCAACTGCGAAATTGTGATTTTGACTGGTTATTTCAATTTCTCCTGTAACCATATTTTTCACGGGGTGGTTTGCGCCATGGTGGCCGAATGGCATCTTTACTGTCTCAGCTCCGATCGCTATACCTAAGAGCTGATGCCCAAGACATATTCCAAACATCGGGACTTTACCAAGTAAATTAGCAATAGTTTCTGGCGCTTTCCTAACGGAGGAGGGGTCTCCCGGCCCATTAGAGAGAAAGACCCCATCAGGCCCATATGCAAGAACGTCGTCAGCTGAAGTCCAAGCTGGAACAACCTGCACGTCTCCGATCATCGAAAGATGTTTAATAATTGTTCTCTTTATTCCAAAATCTAAGGCAACTATTTTCTTATTGTGTGTTCCATTGCTTCTAATTGCGGGAACAAAATAGGGTTCAGGGCATGTGACTTCCGCAACGAGGTCAATGTTGCTAGTTCCTGTCTCCTTTTTAGCTGCAGCAAGTAAAGTGTCTTCATCGGTGGTTCCGAAAGCACCAGGCATGGCGCCGGCTTCGCGGATATGTCTGGTCAGCCGCCTAGTGTCCACCCCACAAATTCCAGAAACTTTTGAATCAACAAGGAAAGTATTCAGATTTGTATCTGATCGCCAGTTGCTATGACGTCTTGCTAAATCCTTAATTATGATTCCCCTACAATAAGGCTTACTACTTTCAAAGTCTTCAGCGTTTATTCCATAGTTCCCAATATGAGGATACGTGAAGGTGATAATCTGACCTGCATAGGAAGGATCCGTTATAACTTCTTGATATCCAGTGAGCGCAGTATTAAAAACTACCTCTCCGCTTGCATATCCCTGGTCTGGTTCATAACCGATCAGTTCCCCCTCAAAGACGGCCCCATCTTCTAGAACAAGAGCTGCTTGTTTTATCTCAGTCATTTATTCCCTTCGGTATCCTTGTGTTTCACCATGAAGAACAACTGCTTCTCCATTTATAAATGTGTGCTTAATTTTTCCCTGAAGTTGATGCCCATCGAAAGGGCTATTTGTGCTTTTACTAGCCATTTGAGAGATACTGGGACTCCATTTGGTGCCTTCTTCAATTACTATTAGGTTTCCAGGTCTTCCCTCAGAGAGCACACCACCATGGGTTGCTTCGATACCTGCTATCTCAGCAGGAACCCAGGACATAGCAGACATAATTTCATGAAGAGGCAAATTTAATTCAGTTACAGACACAGCAAATGCTGTTTCTAGTCCAATTGCTCCATAAGGTGCGTCCTCGAAAGGGAAATCGACTTCATGGTGGGAATTTGGGGTATGAGATGTTGCGATTGCATCTACTTGGCCGTTTGTAATCAGCTTCTTGATTGCCTCTACTTCTCTATTGGTTCTTAGTGGAGGGGCTACTTTATAAACCGACCTGTAGCTTCTTACCTCCTCATCCGTTAATGCAAAGTGATGTGGGGATACTTCGCATGTTACGGAAACACCGTCGGCTTTAGCTGCAGAAATGATTTCGATAGCCTTGGGAGATGAGACCTGCTGAAGGTGCACTCTAGCGCCTGTAAGTTTAGCCATCTTAACGAATTGGTAGGTCAAGATTTCTTCTTCTTCTATAGCGGCTCCCCTTATTCCAAGATCTGAAGATACATCACCCTCGTTCATATGGCCGTTTCCGCCGACAAAAGGTGTAAGCCCTATAGTGGCATTGAATCTTAAGCTATATTCCATTGCTCTTCGGAGAAGAGATAAATCCAATGAAGTGAGATTGGAGTGAGTAAAGAACCGAATCCCTAATTCAGCCATTTCGCCAATGGGCGATAACGCTTCCCCCGAACCGTCGAGAGTGAGTGAGCCTGAAAGTTCAATATGGCAAAGAGCTTCGCTACGAAGACTCTGCATCTCCTTTACAGCTGCGGCAGAATGTATTACTGGCGAAGTATGAGGCATGAGCACAACGGCTGTATAACCTCCAAGAACAGCACTTCTCGTTCCTGACTCTATAGTTTCGCTTTCTTCATTTCCTGGCTGGCAGAAATGTGAGTTTAAATCAACTAATCCTGAGCTAACTATACATCCAGCCGCATCGACTACTCTCTCCCCATCGATGCCTGCACCAATTTGTGATATATTCCCATCAGCACCTATGGCAACGTCTGCCTTTCTTGACCCAGATTTGTCAAGGACAGTTCCTCCTTTGATCACAAGATCAATCATCTTCTTCGGCCTCACTATGTAGTCCAGCGAGAGCTACGCCAGAGCCAAGAAGGTGATAGAGAACCGCCATTCTTACGATTACTCCATTCCCTACTTGATTCGTTATAAGTGCATTTGGGAAAGCTGGGACATCTCCAGTGATTTCAACCCCTCGATTCATTGGACCCGGGTGCATTATTACTGAAGACTTCTGAAGCTCCTGAGAACGGTCTAAGGTCAAACCATAGAAGTTTGTGTACTCGCGCAGCGATGGAACTAACGATTCTTTTTGACGTTCAAGTTGCATCCGAAGAAGATACAGGACGTCAGCTTCTTTTATTGCTACGTCAAGATCTTCTATAACATCTACCGGCCAGTTAGCTACAGATGAGGGCAACAGAGTCGGTGGAGCCACTAATGCAACCTTTGCTCCAAGAGCGCTGAATGCCTTTACGTTAGATCGCGCAACTCTAGAATGCTTGATATCCCCTACAATAACAATTCGTTTTCCTTCTACGCTTCCAAACTGCCGTGTAATGGTGTAACAATCAGCTAACGATTGCGTTGGATGTTCATGGGCCCCATCACCAGCATTAACAACTGAAGCGTCCGTCCATTCAGTTATCATCCATGGAACTCCGACAGATTTATGGCGAACGACTATAGCTTCTGCCCCCATAGAGGAGATCGTCTCGATAGTGTCCCTGAGGCTTTCACCTTTTTTCACTGAAGATGAAGACACACTGAAGTTCATGACATCTGCGGATAATCTTTTAGCGGCCTTTTCAAAACTTAAGCGAGTCCGAGTAGAATCTTCGAAAAACAACGAAGCGACTGTTTTCCCTCGGAGCGCAGGGACCTTAGGGATTCTTCGATTGCTTACCTCAAGAAAATGATTGCTTAGTTCCAGAATTTCCAGAATNCCGTCTTTCCCGAGGTCATCTACTCCNCTGACATGTTTTGNCGATGTCATTCGTTCGACTCCTTGTATTCTCCGATTTGAACACTGTTTTCTCGAACGTCAANAAGTTCGTCTCTTCGNGTAGGAATATTTTTTCCCACAAAGTCTGGACGAATTGGNAGTTCNCGGTGCCCTCGATCGACCATGACAGCAAGNTGCACAGAAGCTGGCCGNCCAAANTCTGTGACAGCNTCTAAAGCAGCCCGAATGGTTCTTCCAGTGAANAGAACATCATCTACCAGAACGACTGTTTTNTCACTNAAATCAAATGAAATTTCCGTAGGCTCTCTAGGAGANACTGGCCGTAGCCCAATGTCATCTCTNTAGAAGGCCACGTCAAGATATCCAACAGGGA
Organism: Acidimicrobiaceae bacterium; assembly: GCA_002722525.1. Lineage (GTDB taxonomy): Bacteria > Actinomycetota > Acidimicrobiia > Acidimicrobiales > UBA8592 > UBA8592. The sequence continues at coordinate 8,977 of PBMJ01000017.1, forward strand.
TATTTGATCCTTCAATCTCAGCNAGATTTTCCGCTAGTTTCCTTGCGAGTGGNNCTCCTCCNGTTTGCANGCCGACAAGAGCAACATTGGCGATGCCATGATTATGCTCGAGTATTTCATGCGCCATACGCCATAAAGCTCGGCGCACATTATCCGAGTCCATGACTTCCGACCGAGCGACAAAAACGCCCCTGATGTGGGGCGTTGATCCATCTTCTTGTACTGCCATCGCGGCACCTTTCACCGTTTGAGCCTCACGGGACTCGATTTACGGTCAGTGACAACCTACCATCTCAGTCTGGCTTTGCGCGCGTATTCTTGATTTTTTCTTTAGATTGGTTCTTCAGGACGGAATCGCAAACACGCTTCTGCCAGAACACCATTAATAAAAGGGCCAGATGCATCAGTAGAGTACTTCGCTGCCAGTTCTACCGCTTCGCTAACGATAACTGCTGCGGGGATCTTGGGATTTGAGATAATTTCACACATAGACATTCGAAGAATCGACAAGTCGACGGCGGCCATTCTCTCTAATTCCCATTTCTGACTAATATCGGAGATTTCTTCGTCAACTCTTTCGATATCCCTTAGCAACCGGTCAAAGATATTCTGTGCATAGCCATCAAGGCCCAGTGGGCTACATTCGACGACCTTTTCCAAATCGTCCTGTTTCAATTCGGCTTCATAAAGCAACCCAAGAAGAGTCTCTCTGCCTTGACGGCGCTTCGCAATGTAGTCGGGCGTCCCTTCAGGTAGTTCGTTAGTAGCTGCTGTATCCATTTGCCCCTACCTCCTGAAGGAGAGCACTTACGCTCGGCTAATATAGCTCCCAGATCTGGTATCCACCTTGACTGTCTCTCCAATCTCTAGAAATAGGGGGACTTGGATAGTTAGACCAGTCTCTAATGTTGCAGGTTTTGTAGCTCCGGAAACACGATCCCCTTGGATGCCTGGCTCCGTTTCAGTAATTACTAGTTCCACAGAAGCAGTCAGTTCGGTGCTGACGATTTCATCACCATACATAAGAAGAACTGCTGAAGAACCTTCGACTATATAATTCGCTGTTTCGCCTAGAGTATCTGAGGCAACGTTAATTTGTTCGTATGTTTCGTTATCCATAAAGACGAATCCCTCGCCATCTCGATAGAGATATTGCATTTCGCGCTTGTCTATATTCGCACGCTCAACTGTCTCTCCAGCTCGAAAGGTTTTCTCGACAACTGCTCCAGTTCGGATATTTTTAAGCTTACTTCGAACGAAGGCGGGGCCTTTCCCAGGTTTCACATGCTGAAATTCAATTACTTGCATGAGGTTTCCATCGAGCAACAAGGTCCAACCGTTTTTAAGTTCGTTCGTGGATACAGCGGCCATTTCGCTCCCAGATCTATTTCAATATTAGTGTTCCACTCTAACCGGATAGCGTTAGGCTTGCGGTGACTTGCCACTAAGAGTTAATTGCCTTGCCCCTGTTTCTGTTATCTCGTATAGGTCTTCCCATCGGACCCCACAACTGTCTGTAAAGTAAATTCCAGGCTCGATAGTTACTACCATTCCAGTCAACAATTTCTCTTTACTTTGACTATTGATAGCAGGTGATTCATGAATATCAAGCCCAACACCATGTCCCGTACCGTGGATAAAGGATGACCCCCATCCCGCTTCTTCAATTATCGTCCGGCAACGTCGATCTATCTCAGCACATGGCATATCTGGTTCAAGAATCCTTATTCCCTCTTGTTGCGCTTCGAGAACTACCCCCAAGTAGTTCTCCTGTAAGTCGGTAGGTTTACCGATAACGAAGGTTCGTGTCATATCCGATCTGTACCCGTCGACAACTGCGCCTACGTCGATTATTAACAAATCACCTTGTTCAATTTGTTTTTCGCTTGGTTGCGCATGTGGTTTAGAACTATTCACCCCAGATGCAACTATTGTCTTATAAGCGCTTTCCGATGCGCCATATTCTCGAATTTTATTGTCAAGATGCGTAGCTACTTCCATCTCGGATACCTTCTGAGAAAAAAGAGGAATTGTATCTTTCAGGGCGTGGTCAACTATCTTTGCCGCAAGAGAGATTCTGTCTATTTCACATTGATCTTTTAGCGCCCTAAGACCGCTTAAGGGATCAGAAGGGACAATCTCTCCTGCAAGGATTTCACCAAGACGTACAGCTGTTGCCCAGGTCACTTGATTGGAATCAAGTTTAATTGTTTTACGTCCCGCAAGTTTAGATAAGTCTTCTATCGAATTTTTTGAAATAGATAGTTCAGCCGTTGAACGACTCTGCATTATTTGAAGAGGTCCCTGCTCCTGATATCTTTGATCGGTGATAAGAACGAACCTCTCGTGGTCGATATAGATAGTTCCGTTGCTTCCAGTAAATCCAGTCATCCATTGAACGTTCGAAGGGTCCATGACAACTACTGCTTCACTCTTTGAGATCTGAGAGCGAACTTTATCTGACCTATCAGAAAGGTTTAACGGGCTTAATGCTTCTTCTGTTCGTAGGCAATTCATTTCAGAGCATCAGCTAATGCATGCACAGCAAGCTCATAACCGTAACCGCCCAAACCTATAATCGCCCCTGTTGCAACAGGGGCGACAACCGAGGTATGCCTCCATGATTCGCGAGCATTAGGGTTTGACAAATGCAATTCAATGACTGGGCCTTCGAAGGCTGCTAAAGCATCATGGATCGACCATCCATAGTGGGTAAGCGCTCCGGGGTTAATTATTATGCCTGGATATGTGTTACGCGCTAACTGTATCTCTTCAACGATGCTTCCTTCATCGTTGTACTGTCGATGGATTAACTCATAACCATGTTCAGCTGCTACTGATTCAGCCCTTTTGACATAATCGCCAAGAGTTGATTCGCCGTAGATTTCAGGTTCTCGGTTTCCGAGTAAATTTAAATTTGGGCCGGATATTAATAGGATTTGTTTCACTTTAAGGCCTCCATCGCTTCTTTCAGAATCTCTTGGTTTTCAATTTTTACTACCTCTACTCCGTTAGGTCCATCAAGAACAAAAGAAATCCCATCGAGCGCTTTCTTGTCTCTTTGGAACAGGCCAACTATCTGATCCCAATCACATGAAGAAGGCAGACAGTACGAAAGGCCGTAGTGTGCCAAGATTTTTTCATGTTCTTCAACTCGTTCTTGATCTATCCTCCCGAGTATTTTCGCTATTTCGGCGGCGTAACGAATTCCTATAGCAACCGCTTCGCCATGAGCTAGGGCGAAATCTTTTTCCATTTCAAGAGCGTGGGCAAGTGTATGCCCGTAGTTGAGGATTGCCCTTCGGCCCGTTTCTCGTTCGTCTTCCCGCACGATCTCCGCTTTTAGCTGGATGCAATTCATAATTTGTTCAGTTAAAGAAAGTTTATGAAGATCTTTGGCTCCCAAAAAGTGATATTTCGCTACCTCACCATATCCGCACCGCCATTCGCGTTCGGGCAATGACGACAAGGTAGCTACATCGCAGATAACTCCTGCAGGCTGCCAGAAAGAGCCGACAAGGTTTTTCCCCTCAGTGAGATTGACAGCAGTTTTCCCACCGATAGCTGCATCAACCATTCCCAATAGAGTTGTGGGGACATGAATTACTTTGACGCCGCGATGGTAAACGGCGGATGCAAACCCTGCGACATCAGTTACAAGCCCGCCGCCGACCGCAATGACCACATCGGTTCGCGTAAGTCCCCATTGGGCCCATTTATTGCATAAATCTTCTATCGTTTTTAGGCTCTTAACATTCTCTCCATCGCCTATATGGAATGTCTCTTGCTCTGTTGAAGTAAACGGAGCAATTCCAATATTGGGCTGAGTTACTATTGCTGCTCTTTTAGCTTGTTTAGGCAAAAGGGAGTCTAGAACTCGATCTAGGCAATCCGTTCCAATAAGAACAGGGTATGACCTCTCTCCTAGCTCAACTTGAATTTGCTTCATGTCCACAACTTGAGAGTAGTCATTACGGAGAGCTTCTGTGCGGAGTTATTTCTAATCTGGCGAATTATTTAGAAATTTGTTGAATTACGGCCTCTTGCATGATATGTACGGGGGCTTCTTTATTTGTCCAAAGGGTGTACTGCAAAGCAGCTTGGTGGATAAGCATTCCTATCCCGTTCATAGTTCGAGCTCCAATTCGACTTGCATTTTTAAGGAATTCAGTCTCCAGAGGATGATAAATCAAGTCAACGACTATTTGACCTTTATGCATAACCTCAACGGGCAAAGGAAGCTGATTCTCATTACCCGCTCCTCGCATACCAATTGGCGTTGCATTAATTATCACATCTACCTCCTCGGCTTCCGACAAAGAACCGGACCGACCGACTTGCCCTGCCAAGGATGCAGCTTTTCTAGACTTTGAATCATTTCTGCTTGAAACAATAACCTCAGCAGCGCCTGCTTCTCCTAAAGCTAAGGCAACTGCTTTGGCTGCTCCTCCAGCTCCTATAACTAAGTATGACTTTCCTTCAGTCTCCTCTTTTGTCTCAGCTACAACAGCTTTTATAAATCCTTCTCCATCGGTATTGTGACCTACAAGAGCGCCCCCGTTTTTGGAAACACAGTTGACAGCCCCCAGTCTTTTCGCATGGGCGGTAGTCTCATCAACTAAATTAGCGACAGCCTCTTTATGGGGCATAGTGACGGAAAGGCCACCTATTTCAGACTGGCGCATTTCTTCGAGCACATCGCTCACTTGCTCAGCCGTTATGCTCACAGCAGAGTAGCTCCAATTTACTTGATCATGTTCAAATGCAGCATTGTAAATCGTTGGAGATAAAGAGTGGAGGACAGGATCACCGATTACCGCTGCTGCAGTTCTCCCAGCCGAAGGAATCAAAAACTTAGCCACACCCAAGGTCTCTTTCTATACAGATCAGTACTGCCTGCTGAAATTCTTGATTTGTGGTTGCAAATGTGTGAGAACCTGGTCCGAATTCGTCAGTTCTTACATAGTAAAGCCAGTCACCCGCCTCAGGGTTTAGCGCTGCTTCTAAGGAGAGCTTACCGGGAGCAGCAATTGGGCTTGGAGGTAAGCCTCCATAGATCCTTGTATTGTAGGGTGAGTCAACTTCAAGATCACTTTGAGATAGTTGTCTATCTCCTTCAAGTGCATAAACTATCGTTGCGTCTATCCCGAGCGGCATCCCCAAATCGAGCCTGTTGTAGATCACACGGGCTATTTTCCCACGATCACCTTCAGTTTTTGCTTCTTCTTCGATCAACGAAGCGACTATAAGAACCTGATACGGATTTAGGCCTAGAGCTACTGATAGTTCTGCTAGCCTCACTTCATTTGCAACGACATCAAATTGCGCAACCATTCTATTGAGAAAGGATTGCTCATCTTCCAGTGAATCTTCAGCGATATCATACGTTTCGGGGAAATATATACCTTCACGTATCAGCCCCAACCATTCATCTCCAAGCACGGCAGGAGTTTGAGATGAATTAATGGCTAATTCAAGTTCGCTGGGATCGAAGGAAGATACTTGTTGCAGAAGGGCATCTTTCATTTCCTGAAGAGTTAAACCTTCAGGGACCGTAACAAAAAAACGTTCTTCGACTATCTCTATTGGCCCTTTTTCAAGGCTTTCTCTTGCGTCCCAGACGGCACTATTTATCTGGAAGGCATACTCTCCCGCTTGGAAATCTGATGCGTTTTTAAAACGGAGGTAATACCGAAACACCGTACTGTTAGCAACTACATCGTTTTCCGCCAAAATCCGAGCAATGTCGTCTGTCGTTGCACCTTGGGGAATTTCGATTACAAGTTCGACTCCTGGTTCCCCTGGAGGGTCTAGCTGGTCGTCAACCCACCCACGAACAAAGTTGTACGTAAAGAACCCGATAATGATAATAACGGATGCAAATATAGCGAATCTTATAGCCGTATTGAGGCGAGGAGGAATCCGCTCCCATTCTCGGTCATCATAGTATTCATCTTCATACCAAGGGGGAAGATCACGAGGGTGAACACTTGGTGTAGAAGTCGGCTGGACTTCAATTATTGATGCCGGATACTCGGCTGCAAATGGATCTTGAAAGGTATTAGGCGATTCCTCTTCTCGAAAAGCAATATCGCCATACTCTATTTCACTTTCTTCACCATCTGGGATTAACGGGTACATAGACAGTTGCTCGTCAGAGTGTTCAGGAATGTTATTCTTAGGGGTATCGTCCCGATCGGTTAGCTCGGGATCTTTGTCAGACTCTTCCATCAGTCGCTTGCCGCCTCTTTAAGAGACGCAGAAGCACTTATCTTATGATCTAGCCAGGTCTGCAGGATTATGGATGCCGCAACTTGGTCGATGACATTCTTTTGCTCTTTCTCTGAAACACCTTGATCATGAAGGATCTGTTTAGCTGTAGTTGTCGTAAACCTTTCATCGAATGTGTCAACAGGAATTCCGGTATTTCTCTCGAGGTGTTTAATTTCCTTGAGTACATTTTCTGCTGATGCTCCTAGGCTTCCATCAAGTGATAGAGGCATTCCGACAACCAAAAGCTCAACTTCCCATTCATGTGCGATAGCTTTTATCGTTTCGTGGTCTTCACTTGTCTGTGAACTTCGATGAACCACGGTCAGTGGCGTTGCAAGAGTCATTTCCTGGTTACTGATAGCTATACCAATTTTTTTCGACCCGATATCGATTCCGAGAACCCTCAAAATAATCCTTATAATTTCTTTAGGTGGTTACGAATGGCATCCATTGCATCAGGAAGCGCTTCAGAGTCTTTCCCACCGACCATTGCAAATTTCTCTCCTTTACCGCCTCCGCCCTTTATTATTTTTGCTGCTTCGGAGAGTAGTTCACCAGCGCTAATTTCATTTCCTTCAGAAATGGCCGCGGCTATAGAGACTCCCCCATTATCAATTGCAGACCCCACGACTACGACGTCAATATCGGGCAAGGCCTGCAAACCCATCACTAGATCACGCAACTCATCTCTTCGTATGCCATCCATCTGATGGACAATGATTCCATCCAAAGCGGTCTCTTTCAGTTCCTGAATCTTTTCGCGTGAAGCTATCTCTCTGAACCCTTCAAGTTCATTCTGTAATTCTTCTATTTCGCGAAGCTTTTTCTCTAAGCCCTCAATCAAATTCGCCGGAGGAACGCCAATTAGACTTGCTGATTCACTAATAACTAGGTCCTGTTCGCGAAGTAAGCTGACTGAGGCAGACCCTGCAACGGCTTCAATACGCCTAATATTTGAGCCGATTGATCCTTCTGAGAGAATCTTGACGGGACCTACGTCACCCAGATGGTTTACATGAGTTCCGCCACACAATTCAAGAGAATTCGCTCCTGCTCTAAGAACGCGAACTTGGTCACCATATTTGTCTCCAAAGAATGCGATAGCCCCCATTTCTTTGGCTTCATTCATACTGGTTTCAATAATTTCCATATCTCCACCCGAGAAGATCTCAGTGTTAGCAAGGTCTTCAATTCGTTCTATCTGTTCATTTGTGAGCGGCTCGAAATGGCTGAAATCGAAGCGAAGTCTTTCAGCCCCTACCCAAGATCCCTGTTGCTTAACGTGTTCACCTAAGACTTCGCGTAACGCCCAGTGCAGCAGGTGCGTTCCCGTATGATGCCTCTGAACTGCTAAACGATACGATATGTCGATAGAGCTGACTACCTTATCTCCGGTCTTTAGTTCCCCTTCAATCGACTCTACGATATGTAGATGCTGACCTACGACTCCATAAATCGTATCTTTGATGACAGCAGAACCGTTCTCTCCGCTTATAGTGCCCCGATCACCGACCTGGCCGCCTGCTTCAGCGTAAAAGGGAGACCGGTCTAGGACAACTGAGTCTCCGTCGCAGTAGAGAACTTTTGCTGTAGCTTCATTTGCTTCGTAGCCGACGAAGTTTGTGGGCCCATGTTGTTCGAGGATCAGTTGCAAATCAGCATTTGATGGCGGGATCTCATCTTTTTCACTTAGGTCCTGACGACCTCTGTCACGTTGTTTAGCCATATACGCAGCAAAAGCTTCTAGATCGACTTTTATACCTCTTTCGTTCGTTATTTCTTCAGTTAATTCAATTGGAAATCCATATGTATCGTGCAGTTGGAAAGCGACATCCCCGCTTAAACTCTCACCCTTATCAAGGGCAGAAAGATGTTTCTCAAGGATAGAGATTCCAGTATCTAAGGTCTGGCGGAATCCAATTTCTTCTCGTTCAAGAACATTTTTGATGTGAGCTCGGTTCTCTTCTAGATCTGGATAAGCGTCTCTCATTAGTTCTACAACCGCATCAGCAAGATCTCCCATAATTATTTCCTTGACGTTCAGGAGGCGTGCATGACGGACAGCCCTTCGAATAATTCGTCGCAATACATATCCTCTGTCTTCGTTACTTGGGATAACCCCATCATTCACTAAGAACGTTGTCGATCGGGCATGATCCGCAAGGATTTGAAGAGAGACAGCACTTTCATTTGAGTTTTCTTTATTTCCACAAATTTCCGAAACACTTGAAAGAAGTTTTTGAAATTCGTCCGTTTCCCAAACCGAGTCCACTCCTTGGAGAACTGATAGGACCCGTTCTAAACCAGCCCCTGTATCGATTGATGGGTTTGGCAATGGGGTCTGGGCCCCATCTTTTTGCTGATCGTATTGCATAAAGACAAGGTTCCAAATTTCGATGAACCTATCTTCTGCTTCAGGATTTGCAGGACCTCCATCGGGGCCATACTGGGGTCCCATATCCCAAAATATTTCAGAACACGGTCCATTCGGACCGGTATCAGCCATTCTCCACCAGTTATCTTCATCTAACCGTTGGATTCTCTCAGATGGTAACCCAACTACCTTTCGCCAGATCTCCGCAGCTTCATCATCCGTCTCATGAACAGTTACCCAAAGGCGTTCTTTGTCTAATTTAAGAATCTCAGTAAAGAATTTCCAAGCCATTGGAATTGCTTCATCTTTAAAATAATCTCCGAAACTGAAATTCCCTAGCATTTCGAAAAAAGTGAGATGTCGAGTTGTTCGTCCCACTTCCTCGAGATCGTTATGTTTCCCCCCTGCGCGAACACACTTTTGGACGGTGGTTGCCCGATTGTATGGGGGTGGTTCATTCCCTAAAAAATAGCTCTTGAATGGGACCATCCCAGAGTTTGTGAATAGCAAACTTTCGTCATGCGGTATCAAACTTGAAGACGGAACTAGAGTATGTCCGCTATCTTCAAAGAACTCTGTGAATGCCTTCCGGAGCTGTTGTGCTTTCATGTTACGATTCTACCCTGCGGAAACTGATCGCTTGTTTCTTAAATAAATTCCGGCATGTTCTTATGTTTTGATCTGGCTTCGCAACAGCCGGACGCCGATAACTTTGACCATTCGAACCCCACCTTTCAAGAGGGATGCGATCTGGCCTATGGGCTTAGTGAATACGCTGTATGTTAGGCCAGAGACAAAATTTGCCCTAGAAGTTATCATCTCTGCTGTCTCTATAAGGCCATCGACCCGATGATATTCCTTCTCTATCTCGGTTGCCTGCCTTTCTAATCTTCCAGTAGATATTTCTATGGTTTTTTGAATTTCGCGAGTTATCTCGCTCAGATCTTCTGTGACCTGACGCAACTTAAGAACGGAATATGTTAGAGCTACGACCATACCAAGAGAAGCTACAGCAACAAGGATTGTTACAAGTTCCCAGGCAGTCACATTTTCCACCTACTCCAAAGAGAATTATAGATACATTCTTTTTTATTTTTCACCGGTGTTTTCTTCCCCGTGGGTTGAAGGTTCATAATATCGATGAGAATTGAATTTGTCAGGTCGATACTGTTGTTCCACCCATCCTTCAGGAAAGTCATGGGGGTATTTGTAACCATCGCCGTGTCCGAGCCCTTTGGCTCCAGAATAATGACTATCCCGAAGGTGTTTGGGAATATCTCCTCTAGATGCCCTTGCATCATCAAGAGCTGAGAAGATGGCTTTCGTGACACTATTAGATTTAGGGGCTCTAGCTAAGTAAATAACTGCGTGAGCAAGATTTAATTGGGCCTCTGGAAATCCAACAAATTCAACTGCCCGTGCAGCTGAATCCGCTATCAGTAACGCTCGCGAATCCGCAATCCCAATATCTTCTGAAGCAAGGATAACGAGACGCCGAGCTATAAATCGAGGATCTTCTCCAGCGTCTATCATGCGTGAAAGCCAATAAAGCCCTGCATCCACATCCGACCCGCGAATACTTTTAATAAACGCTGAAATTGTGTCGTAATGTTCATCTCGTCCATATTGCAATGCCTGAACTCCGATTGCCCCTTCAGCATCTTCAAGCTTAACTACATGATTAGATTCATCATTACGTGATCGCGCCAGCGTAATTGCTACTTCTAAACTTGTTAAACACTGTCGCCCATCACCCTCGGACGCGTTTGCTATGTGTTCGAGCGCTTCACGAGTCGCTTCAGCATTCTCATATAAAAGCGCTTTAGAAAGAAGTTCTAGTAAGTTCTCATGGTTTAAAGGGTCTAGGCGGAAAAGCGTACTTCGACTTAATAGGGGCGCATTGACTTCAAAATAGGGATTCTCAGTCGTTGCTCCTATAAGAACAATGAGCCCTGTTTCAACAGCCGACAGCAAGGTATCTTGTTGAGCTTTATTAAACCGATGAACCTCGTCAAGGAAAAGGATTGTTCCTTGTCCATACTCTCCGAGCATTTTTTCTGCCTGACTAATCACTTGCCTTACATCTTTAACTGATGCCGAAACAGCGGATAATTGAACAAATGCCTTATCAGTGAATTGCGCGATCAACCTTGCAATAGATGTTTTCCCAGTACCGGGAGGGCCCCAAAAAACAACCGAAGATACCTTATCTGCTTCTATCAGGGCTCGAAGAGGGCTTTCAGGTCCTAGGAGGTGATCTTGGCCTACAACGTCTTCAAGTTTTACCGGACGCATCCTATTAGCAAGAGGAGTTTGCTGACTAAGCCGATCTCTCATAGAAGACATAAACAAATTTTCTTCATCCACCACAGCCTAGAAACTACTTGAAAATCTTCTCATATGTGGCCAAACGAAGATTTGATCTATCTGATGGTCATTTGCGGATGAAGAAGACTTTAGGACTAGAATCTTGTTATGAGCTCAAGTGAACCTAGTCGACATGAGGTTTCGAGTTTTGAAGACGTAATGGGGCCTGCATCTAGTTATAAATCTGGCAAGGCAACAATTATCCACCTCAATTCAGATGAAAAGGACACTGGACGTAGAATCGTTGATTTCTTTTCAGGCTTGGCATACGGAACCGATGGCAGTTTTGAAAAAGTTGCTGAAAACATATACCTTCTAACACCAGCAGGAATAGCCGGATTTACGGCTTCCTCACCTGAAGAATAGTAACTTCCATTTTATTAATTTCTATGTTTAGGTACTTGGAGGTATGAGGCGGAGTCCGAGCTCTTCTAGATGGTTATTTTCAAGTTGAGTTGGTGCGTTCGTGAGCGGGTCAGCACCAGATTGTGTTTTTGGAAAGGCAATTACTTCTCGAATATTCTCTTCGCCAGAGAGAATCGCAGTCAAGCGGTCAATCCCAAAAGCAAATCCAGCATGGGGTGGGGCGCCATATCGAAACGCATCCAGCAAAAACCCAAATTTTTCTTTGGACTCCACTTCATTAATCCCTAAAATCTCAAAGATCTTAGATTGGATTTCAGGGGTATGAATCCTCACACTCCCTGACCCTAATTCCCATCCATTTAGTACAAGGTCGTATGCCTGAGATCTTATGCCCAAATATTCTTCCCCCTGAGCTGAATCAAGTGCTTCCATATCTGCAGTATGAGGCATGGTGAATGGATGATGAGCTGGTATCGGACGTCCGTGATCACCAATCGATTCAAAGAGTGGGAATTCCGTAATCCATAAGTATTTCAATTCACCTGTGTTAACCGGTGGCCGCCCTATCTCTAGACGCAGAAGACCAAGGACATGATTAACCGTTCTCCTCTTATCCGCAATGATGAGAACCATATCTCCTGGACCTGTAGAAAGGGCGGTGCAAATACCCTCGACTTCATCATCAGACATAAACTTGGTCAAGGCACCTTCAAGGCTTCCCTGATCACCGACTCTGAACCAAGCAAGCCCTTTAGCGCCCCAGCTTTGACATTTCTCAGTCAATGCGTCGATCGCATTTCTAGCCAAATGGTCAGATCCGCCTTTGTAAAGAATCCCCTTAACGCAATCGACTTTAAACACGTTTGCTTCTGTATCAGTGAAGATGCCAGTTAGATCGATCAGCTCCATACCGAATCTGGTGTCAGGCTTGTCAGAGCCGTATCGCTCCATTGCATCATTCCACGTCATGTGAGGTATGTCACCAGGTCGGGATCCGGTAATTGCTTCAGTTGAATCTTTGATAGCTTCAGAGACAAAATTGATGATGTCTTCCTGAGTGGCAAAGCTTGCTTCCATATCGAGTTGCATAAATTCGAATTGCCTATCCGCTCTTAGGTCTTCATCTCGTAAACATCTTGCTATTTGGTAATAGCGGTCAATACCCCCAACCATGCAGAGTTGCTTAAAAATCTGGGGGCTTTGCGGTAAGGCGTAAAAATTCGTTGGATGCAGTCGGGAAGGGACCACAAAATCTCTTGCTCCTTCAGGCGTTGAGGCAATAAGCATAGGAGTCTCCACTTCAACAAACCCTTGCCTCTCCATTGCTGAGCGGATAGCACTATTGACCTTGGCACGAATTCGAAGGTTCTTTTGCATCCGGGGCTTCCGAAGATCTACATAACGATGGCGGAGTCGAATGTTCTCATCAACTTCGGTACGCTCATGCATCGGAAATGGCGGTGGTTCTGCGATGGAGAGCACCTGAACTTCGCAATCGCCGACTTCAATTTCTCCTGTTTCAAGCTTTTCGTTACTCTTACCTTCAAATCTAGTTCTTACGGTTCCAGTAATACTGACGACATATTCAGACCGAAGGTCTAGCTTCTCATCTACGACACACTGAACTATTCCTGTGTGATCGCGTAAATCGATGAACGCCAAATGCTCACTATGTACTCGCCGCGTGTCCACCCATCCACAGACCGTCACTTGGGAATCTACGTCAGTCGAACGAAGCTCGCCGCAGTAATGAGTTCGCATTGTCATTCAGAATACCTTTCTTCAATACCGGTAACTAGGGCGGTAACCAAGCTAGTTCTTGGTACTCGTTCTTGAGAGCCATCTCCTCGTAAGTCTCGAAGGGTAACTTCATTTTTCTCGAGTTCATCATCTCCAACAATAATTGCAAATAATGCCCCAGATCTATCAGCTACTTTCATCTGTGCTTTAATCGAACGATTTCCGAAGCTTCGATCTGCGGAGATTCCATGAGCCCGAAGTTCGTCAGTAATCTGAGTGGCTTGAGACCCGCCAGTTAAATCAACGACGAATGCATCCAGTGGCTTCATAGGTCCCAAATCTAGTTCTTCAGCTTCGCAGGCAAGCAAGATACGATCGATGCCAAGTGCAAAGCCTATTCCTTGCGTGGGAGGGCCGCCTAGCTCTTCAATAAGGCCGTCATAGCGACCGCCGCCGCCGACCGCATTTTGAGCCGTGTGCAGCTTGTCCGCAGTGAATTCAAACGTTGTTCGAGTGTAATAGTCGAGGCCGCGAACTAATCGCGGCGATATAACGAAAGGGATACCGACGGAACTAAGCCCTTCACAAACTAATTCAAAATGATTTGCATCTTCTACCGTAAGGAATTCCTGTATTGTCGGCGCAGCGCTAATTATCTCGAGATCTTCTTCTCTCTTGGAGTCTAAAACTCGGAGAGGGTTCTTTGCCAGAGTATCTCGTGATTCTGCACTAAGATTCGCTGCTTCTGACGAAAGATAAGAATGAAGCTCTTGATTGTACACCCCTCTAGTCTCTGCGTTCCCAAGTGAATTCATTTGAAGTGTCACGTGTTTAAGTCCAAGGAATTCGTAAAACCTCCAAGCTAATGAAATTATTTCTGAATCAGCTGCAGGATCATCCTCCCCTATAATTTCAGCACCTACTTGAACAAATTGTCTGAAGCGTCCTGCTTGGGGTTTTTCGTATCTAAATTGTGGCCCCTGATACCATACTTTCCATGGAGTGGTTGGACGATGTTGGGCAAATGCCCTGCAAATACTTGCTGTTAGTTCAGGTCGCAGAGCTAAGTTTTGGGGCGACTTTGGATCTTTGTCCTGAAAAGTGAACATCTCTTTAGATACGACATCAGTATTTTCGCCAAGTCGGAGAAAGACACCGAGATCTTCAAACATCGGAGAAATTATTTGACCGTAGCCGAATCGCTCAGCTAGGTCGGCAAAAGAGCCCAAGGCCCATCGCCATCTACCAGCTTCTTCAGGAAGTATGTCTCTAGTGCCTCGAGGGGCTTGGTAACGGGATTTGCTCATGGGAAAAGAATACAGGAGCGATCTAGGGCCGAATGTGATATTCGATAAACGACTGCTCTCTAGCCAGCTCTTTCTTGCATATCAGGACGTCCTACTCCAGTGGTAATCGAGTGCTTCCGCGAGGCGATTGACTGCTGCATCCACACCAAGCATGTCGTATCCCCCATTTTCAGAGACGCTAAAGAGTGCATACCTAACTTGATCTCCAGCTAATAAGGGACCCTCATCTGATTTAGCCATGTACTGATCAGCCCTTAATGCATCCAGATTCTTTCCCTGAACACTTTCAAATCGCTCTAGCGAGTCGGCAACCGTAGAGAGGAATTGATCAACTTCATCTCTCACATATCCAACACCATCTACTATAGGTGGAGTTAGCGCTCTCAATTTCTTACTCTCGATAACCGAAATAGCTTCCTGGCTATTCTCACTTTCGCTTCCTTCTCGAGAAAACGATGACCGCTCAGAAGACTTAGCACCTAATTTCGAACTGCCCACGTTTCCGATATAGGTTCGCGCTAAAGAGTCAAGACGGTCATCGACTTCCTTCGGGGCATACCCGGTTCGCTTCGTTATTGTAAACTGGACTGCTTGTAACTCACTTGAAAGCAAGTCACTCTCTCCTTTATCAATACGCAAAGCTACTTTTTTAAAGAATCTATCAACCTCAGAGATTTTGTATCCGCCAGAAGTAATCTTGCTGAATTTTTCTCGTTGAGCTTTGCCTGATCCCATCTGTAAACCCTTCAGAGATAAAGTTGAAAATACTTCCAACCTATTTTCACTATTTATCAACTATACGATCTTACAATTGGCCATGGTGTCCGGACATAATCCTATATGCGTCATAAACTCCATCAATTTGGCGAATGAGATTTAAAAGCCAATCGAGATGACGGCTATCTCCAATCTCAAACTCAAAATTCATGACGCTAATACGATCAGCCCCAGTCCGCGTTGTACATCGGAGAATATTTACCCTAGCTTCCGAAAGGACGTTAGAAACGTCACCTAGTAGCCTCGTCCGGTCAAAAGCCTTGACCTCTATAGAGGTAACAAACGTTCCATCACTGTCATCGTCCCATTCAACATCTATTAACCGATTTGCATGGCCAACAGCTAATGAAACTGCGTTAGCGCAATCGCTTCGGTGGATAGAAACGCCTCGACCTCGAGTTACAAAACCCATTATCTCATCTGGAGGAACCGGAGTGCAACACTTTGCTAACCGGACCATAATGTCATCTACCCCTTCGACGATTACACCTACTTTGTTATCTTTTCGCCGTTTCGCTCTTCCTACTTGTCTCTCTCGGTGAGTTGGTAGAGTTGCGGCCAAATCTTCAGTTTCATCAGACTCCTCAAAATGGTTGAGTAACCTGCCGACAATACTTTTCGCACTGACATGTTGTTCACCAATTGCTGCAAATAGTGAATCGACATCTTGGTAATTCAAAAGTTCACTAATGTCACTGACCGACGCGCTATTCAGGAGCTTATTTGCTGGCAGTCCTTCTTTCCGGAGTGCTTTAACAAGTGCTTCACGCCCACTATCGATAGCATCCTCGCGTCGCTCTCTTGAAAACCACTGTTTGATTTTTGCGGCAGCCCTATGGGTCTTAACAAACCTTATCCAGTCTTGTGATGGGCCGGCCCCTTCCGCTTTACTTGTAAGAATCTCAACTGTGTCGCCGGATTCGAGAACTGTATCTAAGGGCACCAGTCGGTTGTTGACGCGGGCCCCACGGCAGGAATGACCTACCTCCGTGTGAATTGTATAGGCAAAGTCAACAGGCGTTGCTTGCGCTTCAAGAGTTACTACCTCTCCGTTGGGGGTGAAGACGAACACCTCATCATGATCTAAATCAAGCTTTAAGTTTGACATGAACTCACTTGGATCTTCTGTCTCTTGCTGCCAATCAACTATTCTGGCAAACCAAGTCATGTCGCTTCCTTGATCCCCTTTGTAATTAAAATGGGCCGCAACTCCGTGCTCTGCCCTGTGATGCATTTCCTTGGTTCGAATTTGAACTTCAAGTGGTTTTCCCTGAGGGCCAATAACAGTTGTATGTAATGATTGGTATAAATTAAATTTTGGCATAGCAATATAATCTTTGAATCTGCCTTGCACAGGATGCCACGTAGCATGAATTGATCCTAAAGCTCCATAGCAGTCTTTTACGGAATCAACGATTACACGAATCCCAACAAGATCATAAATCTCGTCGAATTCTCTAGCTTTTAAAACCATCTTTTCGTAAATGCTCCAAAAATGTTTTGGGCGCCCACGTACTTCAGCCCCTATATGCAGCTCATCAAGTCTTGCTTGAACATCGGAAAGCACTTGGGAGAGGTAGATATCTCGCTCTGGGGCTCTGGCGGCAACCATCTGGTCAATCTCCGCATACCTTTTGGGGTGGATTGTAGCGAAAGCTAGATCTTCTAATTCATTTTTTAGTTCTTGCATCCCAAGACGGTGAGCCAAAGGTGCATAAATATCTAAGGTTTCAGTTGCTATTCGGTGCTGTTTCCACTGTGGAAGAGATGCAACCGTTCTCATATTATGTAAACGGTCACCAAGCTTTATGATCAATACTCTCAGGTCTTTAGCAACAGCGACAAGCATTTTTCTCATTGACGCCGCTTGCTGGGCTTCCTTGGTGTCGAACTTGATGCGTTCAAGTTTGGTAACTCCATCTACAATTGAAGCTATCTCTTCGCCAAACTTCTTTTCGATGTCCTCTAATCCAGCACCAGTATCTTCAACTGTGTCATGAAGTAAAGCCGCAGCAACTGTAGCTTCATCGAGACCAAGAGAAGCTATGATCTCAGCAACTGCTACAGGGTGCGTAATATAGGCATCGCCAGATTTGCGCATCTGCCCATCATGAGCCTGACACGCCGACTCATATGCACTCTGGATAACTTCCGTGGCTTGTCCTGGGTGATGGGTTTCAAAGACGGCAAGGACTTGACCTAGTTCAGAAGCTTGCCCTGCTTCAATTCGGTCCCAAAGACTAATCTTGCTTACGACGATACTCATCTCTTAAAACTAACCTCAAATTCATCTACTCGTACTTAATAAGGGTAACAGTTCTATAGCCATGAAGTTTTTGTTCTCCACCTAGGAATTGGAGAGATACTAGAAATGCGAAACCGATTATGTCTGCCCCAATATGTTTAAGGAGATTCGCGGCACAAATTGCAGTTCCTCCAGTCGCCAAAACATCGTCAATAATTAACACTCGCGCATCATCTGTCAAACTATCCCTACGGATATCGAGCTCAGCTGTTCCATATTCAAGGTCGTACTCTTGAGTGAGGACATCACCTGGAAGTTTTCCTGACTTACGAATCGGTATCAACCCGCATTTCAATCTATCAGCCAATGCTGAAGCAAATAGAAACCCACGCGCTTCTATACCAGCAATATATTGAATATCATCACCGGCAAAGTGTCTCTCAAATTCATCCAATGCAAAACGAAACGCAGCGTGATCACGCAATAGAGGCGTAATGTCTTTAAACTCAACACCATCTTGAGGATAATTTAGGACCGTATCAATGTACTTAGAGAGTTCCATACCTCCCCTTTGGGCATATCTGAATTATCGTCTTTTATTTTTCCGTGGCCGCGGCGGAATTGAGGGATTTGCTGGCAGGGAAGCACTTGACGAAACGCCGGATTTTCTTTTCCTGACAGCTTCGCTCAATCGATAAGAGCTCCCTTTGTCCGCCCCTTCATTACCAAATTTTTCACGCAGCCAGGTAGCTATGGGGGCAGCAACAAACAATGAAGAGAATGTTCCAATTAACAATCCAATAAGTAATGCAAGAGCGAACTCTCGGAGCGTAACAGCCCCCATCACCCCAGAACCAATAACCAAAACAGAGACAACTGGTAGCACTGAAGTAATGCTCGTGTTGACTGATCTCATCAATACTTGGTTGAGAGCTTGATCAACTACCTCTCGATATTTATATTTCGCGTTGACCAAGCGGTGCTCATTGTCTCTAACTTTATCGAATACCACCAGAGTGTCATATAACGAATAACCCATAATAGTTAGGAAAGCTATGACTGTTGCCGGAGTTACCTCGAGCTGAAAAAGTGCGTATATTCCGACAGTGATAACAATGTCATGCGCAACAGCAACTAAAGCCCCGACTGCCATTTCCCAACGAAGCCGAACTGTGATGTAGAGAGCGATAATAACGAAGAACACGATCAGCGCCTTCACAGCTTTATCCGTAATTTCATCACCCCACGATGGTCCAGCAGTTGAAACACTTACAGAATTCGGGTCAGGGTTACTAGGGTTCGCAAGTTCCGCAAGAACCAAAGTGATATTTTCCACAGTGTCGACTTGCTGCTCGTCATCTATCTGGTTCTGTACTGCTTTCGTTAGCTCCGTTCGAACACGCAGAACACCTCCACCAGTCTGAATACGCGCATCAGCGAGACCCAAGTCCCGAAGAGCATCTCTAACCTCGTCAGACTGGAGGTCATTAGTGACTGGGACTTCCCATGCTCCACCACCTTCGAATTCAAGCCCTAAATTTAGACTCCGAACGAAAAGCCCAATGACGGACACAACAATTAAGGTAGTCGAGGCAATCAGAACTCTTACCCAAATAGCTGAAAACGGAACAGACGTTTCATTCCTGTACATACGACGAAGGCGACTCATGATGCTTCCTCCTCCTGGGTTGGCAATCCATATAGCCATGGCCTACTGCTAAGTGCGTTAGAGAGGCTAAGCCACTTAACGAAAGGGCGAAGGAAGAAATAAGTCGCAATTAGGTCTAAAATTGAAGCGAGACCCAACATTAGAGCAAACCCTCTAACTGAGCCAACAGTGAGGAAGTAGAGGATGGCTGCGCCGATGAGAGAGGCTAAATTTGCGTAAAAAATAGTTTTGAAAGCTATAGGGAAAGACCGGTCTACCGCTGAGCGAAGAGTTCTTCCGTTCCCAATGTCCTCTTTCAGGTGTTCAAAATAAACGACATTTGAATCTAAA